>JBBQYD010000022.1:0-21671 GCA_038209025.1 Verrucomicrobiota bacterium
GGATCTCCCGCGCCATCCGGAGGTCATCCTCCATCTCCTGGTTCTTTTCCCGCAACTGTTTGCGGCTTTGGGCCAATTGGGCGTTCGCCCGCCGGATTTTCTCGTCCGCTAACTTCTGCTCCGTGATATCCCAGAAGATCCCCTGCAACCCGATCGGGTTGCCATCCGCGCCATACAACGGTGTTTTTACCACCTGCACATAGATTTTGCTGCGTCCTGACGGCTGATGCTCCTCCACAGTGTCCTGGGGCTTGCCCGTGCGCAGCACCGTTTGATCATCTTCCTGGTACTTCTCGGCGAGGTCAGGACGGAAGAAATCGTAGTCAGTTTTGCCGATGATTTCGTGCAGCGGGTGCCCCAGGGTGGCACAGAATTGCTGGTTCGCGAAAGTAAACCGGCGCTGCATGTCTTTGCGGAAAATGTTCTGCGGCAGCGTTTCAACCAGCGAATGGTAGAGCGCCTCGGAATCCCGCAGGTTCTCCTCGGTTTTCCGGCGCGAGGAGATGTCCTCCACCGTGCCCTCGTAGAAAAGGATGTCGCCCGAGGTATCACGCACCGCACGGCAGTTCTCAGAAATCCAAATGGTGGTCCCGTCCTTCCGATAGACCTGCGATTCGAACTCAGTGATCACATTGTTGCTCTGCATCTGGGCGACAAACTCCTGGCGGCGATCGGGTTGAACGTAAAGGCTGCGACCGATGTCAGTAAGGTCGCTGATCAGCTCCTCTGGCGAGCCATACCCGTAAATCCTGGCCAGCGCCATGTTTGCCATCAAGTAGCGGCCTTGTACCGTGGTCTGAAAAACGCCTTCCACCAGGTGGTCAAAAACACTGTGATATTTTTGTTCGGCAGCCTGCAGTGCGCTGCCCACATGGTACCGCTCAATCGCGTAACGGATGGAGCGCTCCAGCCAACCGGGCGTGAGTTGCCCTTTGATCAGGTAGTCCTGCGCACCGGCCTGCACGCTTTCAACGGCGACCTCTTTATCGTCCAGTTCCCCGGCCACGATAATGGGCACCTGCGGGGCCTGGTCCCTGATTAACCCCACGCTTCCGAGTCCCGCCCCGTCCGGAAGGCACAGATCCATGACCACCACGTCAATATCCTTCCGCGCCGACAACCGCTCCAGCCCGGCTTTCAAATTCGGAACCGACTCAAACTCAGCGGATAACTCGAGCGTTTGCCCAAGCATATCCGACAACTTCCGGGTGAAACCAGGGTCGGGCTCAAGGAGTAATAGCTTTAGTCTGTCCTGCGCCATACGCTAATCAGGCCGGGCCTGCAATGGCTCGGCGTCATTTGCCATTCCCAACAATGGCAGCAATTCAAGGCTGCCGCAAGCGGCTTAGCTCTTTGCACCCGCCCGTTTATGTCGTAAAGTCCGTACTCTGAATATTAGCGAAAATGCCAAGTGTTTACATTAAGACTTACGGTTGCCAGATGAACGAGCGGGACAGCGAAGCCCTCGCCGCCCAGCTCGCCGCCCGTGGTTATTCCCTGGCTGCCTCCGAGGCGGTTGCCGATGTCGTATTGTTGAACACCTGCAGTGTGAGGGACATGGCCGAGCAAAAGGCCCTGAATAAGATGTCGGCGGTGGCCGCGAGCCTCCGCCTGACCCGCCCGGATGTGGTGCTGGGATTCCTTGGCTGCATGGCCCAGAGCCGGGGCGCACAGTTAATCGAGCAGGTTCCCCAAGTGAGCCTGGTTCTGGGGACCCAAAGAATCCACCACGCGCCCACGCACCTCGAAAATCTCCTCTCGGGCAAAGAACGCCAAGTTGTGGACGTGGCGGCGGAGGCAGGCAGCGAGAGCGCGATTCGCGAGCACCTGCCGCCGGGCAACTCCCGCAAAGCCGTTACGGCATACGTGAGCATCATGCAGGGCTGTAACCAGCATTGCACTTTTTGCATTGTGCCATTCACCCGCGGGGAGGAGCGCAGCCGCCCCATACCCGAGATCGTGGAGGAAGTCACGGCGTTGGTGGCCCAGGGTGTCAAAGAGGTTACCCTGTTGGGCCAGATTGTGACCAGCTACGCCCGGCGCGATCTTCCCAGCGGCAACGGTCACTCACCGTTCGTGCAATTGCTGGACGCCATCCATGCCATCGAAGGTCTGGAGCGCATTCGGTTCACATCCCCTCATCCCAAGGGGTATGGCGACGACCTGGTGGAGGCTTACGGGCGGCTGCCCAAGCTCGTGGAAAGCGCTCACATCCCCGTGCAGAGCGGCAGCAACCGCGTCTTGAAGCTTATGCATCGCGGCTACACGCGGGAACGATTTCTCCAACTGACTTCCAAACTCCGCCTCCAGCACCCGGGCATGGGCATCAGCACCGATCTCATCGTCGGGTTTCCCGGCGAAACCGAGGCAGATTTCGAGGACACACTCTCGCTGGTCCGTGAGGTGGAATTTGACCAGGCTTACATTTTCAAATACTCCGAGAGAAGGGACACCCCAGCGGCCGGTTTACCCGATCAACTCCCGCTGGAGCTCAAAGAGGAACGTAACTTGCGCCTCCTCCAAACCGTCAACGAGGTCGCCGCCCAGCGCTACAACAGCCTGGTGGGCAGCGTCATCGAGATTCTGGTGGAAGGACCAAGCAAAAGGAACCCCCTGCGGTACACCGGACGCACCCGCTGCAACCGCATCGTCGTCTTTGACGGCTCAGAACGGCATTGGGGGCACCTGCTCAACCTGGAGATCACCCGCGCCGGTTCGTTCACGCTCTATGGCAACCCAGCGGTCCTCGTTTGAGGCACTCGGTTGAGATGACTTGCGCAGAGGGGAGGCTTCGGCCATCCTGCAGGCGCGTTAACAAATGATCCTGAAGTTATCCACTTTAAGCGTCCTGTTGGGTTTGCTTTACGGCGCGCCCTGTTTCTACGGGCTGGCGCGGCCCGGCAAGTTTACGGAAGCTGCCCGCAAATTCCCACGTTCCACGCCTTGGGGAGTGGCCCTGATGCTGCTAGGCACCGCTTGGTTCTTATACAACCTGAGCCAGGAATCCATCGCCGATTTCGCGGCGTTCAAGAACGTGCTGTTCTTGGGGTTTGCCGCCATTGGCATTGGCACCTGCATCTTCGTGCAGGACTTTCTGGCGGTGCGCGGCCTGGCGGTGGTGCTTTTATTGCTGGGCAAGCTCATGGTGGATTCAGGCCGGGTGACCCTCGCCACGACCTCCTGGGCGCTGGTCATCCAAACCTGGGCCTATCTGCTGGTGGTCGCGGGCATGTGGCTGACCATTTCCCCCTGGCGCCTGCGTGACTTGCTCGCCTGGCTGGTTCAAATGCCGCGCCGCCTCAAATTCATTTGCGCCTTGAACGCGGGATTCGCGGTTTTCCTTGTTGTTCTCGGCCTGCTGCGGTTTTAGGCTGCAACCATGCCAGTCAACGGCGCGCATGGGAGAATTCTGGTCATCCGGGGAGGTGCCATCGGCGATTTCATTCTCACACTGCCCGCCATCACCGCCCTGCGCCGCCAATTCCCGACATCCCACATGGAAGTTCTTGGTTACAAGCATATTGTAGAATTGGCAGTGGAAAGCGGGTTGGTGAATGCCGTTCGGCCTATTGATGCCCGCCCCCTAGCCGGATTCTTCGCGCGAAACGGCGACTTGGCTCCCGAACTGGTGGACTACTTTTCCGACTTCGACCTGATCATCTCCTATCTGTATGATCCGGACCACATTTTCAAAACCAATGTGGCACGCTGCGGTACCGCCCAGCTTATCCAGGGACCGCACCGACCAAACGAGAAACTAAACACGGCCGCCAGCGTCGTCTTTTTGCAACCCTTGGAACGCCTGGCCATCTTTGACGCCGACCCCGTTCCGCGGCTTGATTTTGGGATTCAGGCCGGCCCGGCGAAGACCATTGCGCTTCATCCGGGGAGCGGTTCTCCACGGAAAAACTGGCCCGAACACCGGTGGGCGAACCTGATCCAGCGGCTCATGAATGAGACGGTCTGCGACCTCCTGATCGTGGGTGGTGAAGCCGAAGGCGAGCGCCTGCAACGGTTGGCAGCCGCCCTGCCCCCGCAGCGGTTGCGCATTGCCCAGAACCTGCCACTGCCAAATCTTGCGCGGGCTTTGCAGCGCTGCGCCTCGTTTGTCGGCCACGACTCCGGTATTTCGCACCTGGCAGCGGCGGTCGATCTTCCCACGCTGATCTTGTGGGGGGACACGGCGGAATCCATCTGGCGCCCGCTCGGTCCAAAGGTGAGAATTGCGAAAAGCGAACGAGGATTGGCCGCCCTGGAAGTTGACTGCGTGATGAACCTGATCCATCAAACAGGGGAGTAGCGCGGTGGTTTGTTCAAAGAAATAATTTGTCACCGTGTATTCGGCAAGCTAACTGCTTAGGTCTAAGCAACGTTGACAAACGTGCCAGTGGGACCGGAATACGATTCATTAGCGGTGTGCATGTGTCTTGGATTCAAGGCTCTTGTATCATCCCGGGACAGTTCCCCTGGCGCTGCTGGCAAACTGGGTGCATCTGATCGAATGAAGAAGATTCTGGTAATTGATGACGAAGAATGGCTTCGAGAGATGGTGAGCATGGCCTTGCAGCAGAAGGGCTTCGCTGTCACGGAAGCCGGGGACGGGTCAGTGGGCATTGACCTGGCCCGGAAGTGTCGCCCAGACCTGATCCTCTGCGATGTGAACATGGAAAAAGTAGATGGTTACCTGACCCTCTCCTCATTGCGCAGTCAACCGGAAACGGCCTCCATTCCCTTCATTCTCATGACCGGCTTGGCCGACAATGCCGGCATGAGGCACGGCATGGAATTGGGCGCCGACGATTACCTCCCCAAGCCTTTCACTCTGGATGCGCTCTACGCGGCGGTGGACGCCCGTCTCAAGAAGGTCGAGACCGTACGCCATGAAGCCGAGAAAAAGCTGGCCGACTTGCGCGACAACATCAGTTTGATGCTGCCGCATGAACTTCGCACGCCGCTCAACGGCATCCTGGCTTTTGGCGAAATACTAGCTTCCGACGCGCCAAGTCTTACCTCCGCGGAGGTGTCCGAAATGGGCCAGGGTATTTACGACTCCGGCAAGCGCCTGGAGCGGTTGGTTGAGAATTTTCTCATCTACGCACAGATCGAATTGCTCGGCTGCGATCCCCAGAAAGTAGGCATCCTGCAAAACACCATCTCCGGGATGCCAGCCGAAGTCGCCGCCACCAGCGCCAAACGTGAGGCGGACAAAGTCAACCGTGCCACTGACCTCGAACTGAACGTGGCCAATATTCCGGTGCGCATTTCTCCAGACTACCTCGGCAAGATCGTCGCCGAACTAGTCTCCAATGCCCTCAAATTTTCGCCGGCCGGTACACCGGTAAAAGTCTGGGTAAACGAGACCGTCGATTCCATGGTGCTCACAGTTCAGGATCAGGGCCGGGGATTCCAGACCGAGCACCTGTCGCGCATCGGAGCCTATATGCAATTTGAACGCAAAATGCATGAGCAACAGGGTTTGGGGCTGGGCTTGATCATTGCCCGGCGGCTCACCGAGGTGCATGGAGGCAGCCTCACGATTCAGAGTGAGCCGAGCCAGGGAACCACGGTGATTGTCAAACTGCTCCGGGCAGCCTGACCGCAATTTGCCCGCTCAGAAGGGAAGTCTGGGGTACCATCTGGCGAGCAAGACTGCCAGCGTCTCGGCGGCCAGGAATATTACCAAGATGGCTATGATTGGGGCGAAATCAGCCTTGCCCAGCGTGAGCGGCAGCCGTCGCAGGGGCTTCAGCAGGTTGCTCCCGCTGGTCGCGATGAACGTCCAGAACGGATGGCTGCCCAGGTAAATGTAGCTAGTCACCAGGTATAGCCCAAGAATCAAACCCGCAAGATACTTCCACGAAATATACGCCCCCAGTCCCAGCAGTATCCCTTGCTCAAACCGATGCATAAAGTTCACGGCCGGAGGGACAAGCTTAAGCGCCGTCAGCGCCGGAGAGCACGCCAGCCACAGGCCGACAGCGAGCACCAGTGGCAGGCCCCAGCGCAACGTCACCGGCCAGCCGTCCACCACTCCCAGATGCAAACGCACCAATCGCTGGATTTGATCGCCGTCCGCCCGGCTGCCGTTCAGGATGGATACGAAGAGCGCTGAAAGGTAGAAGAAGCCCAAGGTTCCCAGAAAGCTGAACAGCGAAAAGAGGAGCATCCGGCTTTGAAAGTCGCTCCGAAAAGTGATCCCTATGGATCCCAGGGATAAGGTAGGCATCCAATCCACCGCCGGACCAATTTGGTGATAGAACCAGCCTCGAAACAAGAGCACACCGGTCAAGGCCGCCAGAAAATGCCAGCGCCGCAGTCGGCGAGGGTCGGCCCGCCGCAGGGTGCCCGCCAACGACGCCGCGCTGGTGCGCACTAATGGATCAAAACCCAGTGCGCGAAAATTCAACCAAAGCAGCAAAGCCGCAATGTTTACAATAAAATCAATGATGCTCATCCACAGCCGGCGATCGATGGCCGGCCTTGGCAGTCATTAATACTCGTATTACATCATCTTGAGAAGCGTCTTTGCCATTTCCGAGGGGGTTTCCGCAATCCCCACCCCGGCGGCTCTTAACGCTTCTATCTTGGCCGCCGCTGTCCCTTTGCCCCCACTGACAATCGCTCCCGCGTGCCCCATGCGCCGCCCTGGCGGAGCCGTGGCACCCGCAATAAACCCGGCCACCGGCTTCCGGCCATGCCGCCGAATCCAATCGGCAGCCTCTTCCTCAGCCGACCCACCGATCTCACCGATCATGATGATGCCGTGGGTCTCGGGGTCGGCGGTGAACATTTTTATCACGTCAAGATGCGAGGTGCCATTCACGGGGTCGCCGCCTATTCCCACACAGGTGCTTTGCCCCACCCCCAGGCTGGTGAGTTGCCAAACGGCCTCGTAGGTCAACGTTCCACTGCGGGATACGACCCCAATGTGGCCCTTCTTGTGGATGTAGCCCGGGGAAATCCCCATGCGGCAGCCGCCCACCGAGTCTTTCCCCTCGCCCGGGGTGACGATCCCGGGGCAATTCGGCCCAATCAGGCGCGTTGCGTGACCGACCATCGCGCGTTTCACCTTCACCATGTCGTTCACGGGAATCCCTTCAGTGATGCAGACGACCAGTTCCAGCCCCGCATCAACCCCCTCCAAAATCGCATCAGCGGCGAAGGCTGGCGGCACAAAGATCGCCGAAGCAGTGGCCCCAGTTTCGCGCACAGCCTCTGCCACAGTGTCAAAAACCGGCACCCGGTCCTCAAACATCTGTCCACTTTTGCCCGGGGTAACGCCTGCCACCACCCTGGTCCCGTAGGCCAGGCTTAATTGCGCATGCCGCGCCCCAAAGGCCCCGGTTATTCCCTGCACCAGCACGCGTGTTTCCGGCGTAACTAAAATTGCCATATTTCCTTCCAATGAATGCTCTGCCCCAAAGGGCTTAACTCCTGCTCACGGCTTCCACCACTTTCTTGGCGGCATCGGCCATCGTCTCGCCATTGATGATGGTGAGCTTGGATTCAGCCAGGGTTCGTTTGCCGGCCTGCACGTTGTTACCTTCCAATCGCACGACCAATGGCAGTGTTAATCCGGTTTCCCTTACCGCCGCCACAATTCCGGTCGCGATCACGTTGCAATCCATGATCCCGCCAAAAATGTTCACCATGATGCCTTTCACGCTCGGGTCCTGAAGGATGATGCGAAAAGCGGCGGTAACCTGCTCCTTGCTCGCGCCGCCGCCCACATCCAGGAAGTTTGCGGGCCGCCCCCCGAAATGCTGAATGATGTCCATGGTAGCCATGGCCAGCCCCGCGCCATTCACGAGGCAGGCAATGCTGCCGTCCAGCTTGATGTAATTCAGGTTGAACTTGCTGGCCTCGATCTCCAGGGGAGCTTCCTCTCCCAGATCGCGCAGGGCCTGCAAATCCGGGTGGCGAAACAAAGCGTTGTCCTCCAAAGACATCTTGGCATCCACTGCCTGCAGCGCCAATTTGCCATCCGTCCCGAGCACGATGCAAAGCGGATTGATTTCGATCATGCTGGCATCGCATTCCCACCAGGTCCGGTAAACGTTGAGGACCAACCTGGCTCCCTGACCGAGGAGGTCGCCCGCCAATCCCAACGCGGAAGCAATCTTCCGAGCCTGATAGGGCATCATTCCGACCGCCGGGTCAATGGTTTCTCTGAAGATTTTTTCAGGGGCTCTGGCGGCCACTTCCTCGATGTCCATGCCCCCCTCCGTACTGGCCATTACGACGGGTCGGGAACTACCCCGATCCAAAAGCACGGCCAAATACAACTCCTTCTGAATTCGGGGTGCGCCCACCACCAGCAACTTCCGCACGAGGCGTCCGTCCGGCCCTGTCTGTTTGGTAACCAGGACGTTTCCAAGCATCGCCTCAGCGCCCGCAGCCACTTCCGGCGCAGTCTTGAACAGCTTGACCCCGCCTTTGTAGCCGCTGAGGAACGAGCCTTTGCCCCGGCCGCCGGCGTGAATCTGAGATTTGACGGCCAACAAGGTTTCCCCTTGCTCGAGCAGCCGTTCGGCCTGGGTGCGCGCCTGTTGGGCGGTGTCGCACACCGCCCCCGGGGGAACTTGCACCCCGCGGGCGCTCAAAAGCTCTCTGGCTTGATATTCGTGTAGGTTCATGACTGCAAAGGGCCGGGTTGGCACCCGGCTCGGTTACGTTTATACCGCCTGGTTCGATGAAACCCCTTACTTCCGTTCCTTAATGGGAACGTAATGGTTCAAAGTGGCGCCCGTATAGATTTGGCGAGGCCGATAAATGCGCGTGGGCGCCTGCATGACTTCCATGTAATTGGCAATCCAGCCAGGCATGCGGCCAATCGCAAAGATCACCGTAAACATTTCCAAGGGTATGCCGATGGCCCGCATGATGATGCCTGAGTAGAAATCCACGTTGGGATAGAGTTTTCGCTCCACAAAATACGAATCCTTCAGAGCTGCCTCCTCCAGGCGCTTGGCAATGTCCAGCAAGGGATCCGATACATTAAGCTTCACCAGCAGCTGATCGCAAACCCGCTTGATAATCTTGGCGCGAGGATCGTAGTTCTTATAAACGCGGTGCCCAAAACCCATCAGGCGTTTGCCGCTATTCTTGTCCTTGGCGGCAACGATGAATTTGGAGCCGTCATCGCCTTCGGCATGGATCTGTCCAAGCATCTCCAAGACGGCTTGATTGGCGCCGCCGTGCAACGGACCCCACAAGGCGCACACCCCGGCCGCCGCGCTCGCGAACAGGTTTGCCCGGCTTGATGCCACCATTCGAACGGTCGCGGTGGAACAGTTCTGCTCGTGGTCCGCGTGCAGCAGGAAAATCAGGTCCAGGGCCTTGGCTGCCTCCGGCTTGATGTCACAATCCGCATACGGCAGCGAGTGCATCATGTGCAGGAAATTCGGCGTGTATTTCAGGTCGGGTTTGGGATAAATAATGGGCAAACCGCGCGACTTCCGATAGGCAAACGCCGCAATAGTGCGCACTTGGGAGAGCAATCGGGCGGCCTGCATGACAAACTGCGGCTTTTTATCATCCTGCAGCAGTTCCGGATAAAAACAACTCGCCGCGTTGATCATGGAGGACAAAATCGCCATGGGATGCGCATGCGTGGGGAAGCCTTCGAAATGGTGCTTCATGGCTTCATTCAACAGCTCGTTGTCCGTCAGCAAGTCGGAAAACCGCCGCAACTCAGCGCTGTTGGGCAGTTTCCCAAAGATGATCAAATGCGCCACTTCGATGAAAGTTGACTTTTCGGCGAGTTCCTCGATCGGGATGCCGCGATACCTGAGAATCCCTTTCTCGCCATCGATGAACGTAATGCTGCTCTGGCAGGAGCCAGTGTTGGCATAACCGTCATCCAGCGTGATGTACCCGGTCTGGTTCCGCAATTCAGAAATATCAATGCCACGCTCTTGCTCACTTCCTTCCTTGATGGGCAATTGGTAGCTCTTCCCTTCGATAAGCAGTTCGGCAGTCTTGTCCATAATCGTTGTTATTCGGCCATTTTTTGTGTTTCGTCTGCAAAATATGCAAACCACAGGGGCGAGGCAACTGCAATCAGCCCTTTTATGCTCGGAACCTTGCCCGACCCCTGGCATACATCTCCAATATGCACCAATTCTTCCATTTTGCCGAACGGAAGTAACTCAACGAACCACGGCTTTCTGATAGGCGCTGACACCCTGCACGACGGCCTTGGCAATCTTTTGCCGATAAGCTGAAGTAAGGATCTTGCGCCCCTCTGTCGCATGGGACAAAAACCCCGCCTCCACGAGCACGGCGGGCATTGAGGCGGTCCGCAGCACCGCGAAGCGGGCGCGCCGGACGCCACGGTCCGGCGTGCCCAGCGTGCTGAGAAGGGCTTTCTGGACGTTATAAGCCAGTAACAGGTTGGCCTGGTTATGGCGGTTGCCCGGAAAATTGCCGGAGTCTGCGCCTTCTCCTTGCGAGTTTGTGGAGGGTGCGCCGGCGGGCGTCAGGCCGTAAACCTCGGTCCCCTGGGCAGGGCTGCGAGGGCTTTCGGCCGCGTTGAAATGGATGCTGATGAATAAATCCGCCCTGCGGCGCGCGGCCAGCGCAGCCCGGTCATCCAGTTCCACCAGGGCGTCGTTAGTGCGCGTTAGAACGACTTGGTAACCGGCCCGGCGGAGCTGGCTCGCCAGATCATTGGCCATCAGCAACGTGTAAGTCTTCTCCTGGCGCATGCCTGTCCTGTGACCCGGGTCCTTCCCCCCATGACCGGCGTCGATGCAGATGGTCTTGATCCTGGCCCCGCGCGGCATGGTGGCGGGCTTGAGCAGCGGCTGCAATGTGTTCTGCACGTCCACCGTCGCCATGTACAAACCGCCGTTACGATAGAGCACCGGATAAAGCAGCCAGACGTGAATGCCGTTCACACGCGCCTCGCGCGAATCCACGATGAGCGAGATTCGCCATGAACTGTTGTGCAACAGCAGGCTCTTCTCGCGCGTCACCCAACCGATCTCCAGACCGGCGGCCTTGCTCCAATCCATCAGCCGCACATGCTCTCTCCCGAAGAATTTGGCGGTACGCACCACCGGACCGGCTCGCATCAGCCCCGGATGGCAGGCAAACACGACCAGCACTATCCATGCGAGCGCCGATCTCATGACGCAGAATGTGCCTGCCTCGCAAGATGATATCAAGGACGAGAAGATGGAGGGCTCGGACGGTTCCACACCCCGCAAGGAACGGAAGCACTCGGCGGCAAGACACACCCAACCCGTTACCGCTCTCCAAACCCGGGTAAGCGGAGCGGCACACTACTCCGAAAAACCCACCTCAAGACGACGGGGAGGGACTTCAAACACACGACGACCATTGCGGAAGGCAAAAACCACCTTCACTTCCTCCATGTGCCACTTGGCGATAAAGGCCAGAGCGCGGTCAATCAACCGAAAATCCCGCGCTTTTGCTGGATTTTCAGTCCAGCAACCCGCTCCCGCAAAGAACAAGCCTGTTCTTGAGTGCCGCAATATCGTTTTCATGACCCCGGCTTTCTGAAGCGTTGGTGGCTGATCACCTCAGACACCCACTACTCCTGTGAGGTAGCATAGCTAGTGCCAACTTGTAACTGGCCAAAAACCCAAAAAAACACCTGTGCCTGAGCGTGTTGCGGCACGAAAATGACGCATCAGGTGTGAGAATCACGCATTCACGGCCGAATGCGAACGGCTGCAGTTGGAAGCCCCAGGCCCTGGAGTATGAGATCTTCTGGGCAAATCGGCGATCAGGTCAGAGCCATCGCCGATCAACCGTTCAAGGTTTGGGGGTGATCCGCTGAGCGAGGATGGCGCGGGTGCACCACGGTGAACCGCCCCAAATCGAACGAGGCGCTTACCGCCCCGCCGACCGCCAATTCAGCACGGTGTGTTTTGCGACGTACTGCGTATTGGTGATAGCTTCCGTAGTAAACTCCTTGGCGCGGGCCACCGCTTGCGGCAATCGGAATCCCCGCGCCAGGAACGCGGTGATTGCGGCAGAATAGGTGCAGCCTGTGCCATGCGTGCTGACGCCCTTGACGAAAGGCGCCTGCAGCAACCATTCCTGCCGCCCGTCGAAGAGAATATCCACGGCGTCTTGCATGCGCTTGAGGTGGCCGCCCTTGACCAGGGCGGCACAGCCATAACGCCCATGGATCTCACGAGCGGCGGCGCGGAGGTCTTCCACGTTCGTCAATTTACGGCCAATAAGGATCTCCGCCTCATCCAGGTTGGGAGTTACGAGCGTGGCCAGTGGCAGCAGGTTTTCACGCAGGCTTCTCATGGCATCGGCTTTCAGCAGCCTGGCTCCGCTGGTGGAAACCATGACCGGGTCCACGACCAGGGGCAGAGTCCGAGCTTTAAACAAGGCGGCGACCGCGTTGATGATGGCAGCGGAATACAGCATGCCGGTCTTGGCGGCGAGTGGCGGCAACTCATCCAGGACCGCCTTGATTTGATCGATGACGACCGAGGTTTGCACAGCCTGAATGGCTCGCACACCTTTGGGGTTTTGCGCGGTGAGACAAGTAATGGCGGTGGTGCCGTGGACGCCAAGGGCGGCAAAACTCATGAGGTCTGCCTGGATGCCTGCGCCGCCCCCGCTGTCCGAACCAGCAACGGTGAGGGCGATCGGTAACGTTTTTCGAGCACGCATAATGAATCACGAAGGTTGGGGTATGCATGGCTGACACCACCGCTGATCCAATGAAATGGTGGGTCGGGTGGGATTTGAACCCACGACCAACGGCTTAAAAGGCCGCTGCTCTACCACTGAGCTACCAACCCTTGCCCATATCATAAGTCCATGCAGGAACCAGCGGACCGGCTTGCAGACGGCCAGATCAAGAGCGCCGCGAAAGCTAAACGAGATGCCCTTGCAGCGCAAGTAATTTTGGTTTTTGATTTTCTTCTCCGCCATCTGGAAACGGACCGCCTCTTTTTCTCACTTGAGATGGCAGCGCGCGGATGTCAACCTTTCCGGAATTCATTATGGGCCGGTCATATTGGTATGAGTGTTCCAAGTGTGGCTACCGCGCGAAAGTCTCAGGCAAAGCGGACGGTGGTGTGCATTTGCATGTGCAAACCATTCTCTGCCGCGACTGCAAGCAACTATATGACGCGGTGATCCGGTTGAAAGTTGCTGATCTGGTGGCTCTACCCCTGAACAATTCGGTCGCCGGCCTGAATGTGTCGCGGCTCAGAAATCAGCCATCCCGACTGATCTCACCCCCCAGCTTTGCGGGAGCGCTGAACCGCCTGCCGTTCCAAAAGGCGCCACGCTACCGATGGCAAACTTTTCGACTCCAATGTCCGGCCACGGCTTGGCATCAGGTCCGGTCCTGGAACGAACCGGACGCATGCCCCAAGTGCGGCGTGCTGCTGGAAAAGTGCGGGCTGCCGTTTTGCATCTGGGATTAGACCGGAAATTCAATGGGCAAGGACCGGGTCGGTTTCAAATTTTCATTTAACTCGCAGACCGGGGACGCCTATGCTGCGGGAGTGATTGGAGATAACCGAACCGCGATCACCTATCGATACGAGCGCTGGCGCTCGATTTCGGCTGGTATCCTCGAAACTGCGGCAACGCTCTTTTTGTTGCTGATCGCGGTGCGTTGGTACGGGGCGGGGCCAATGTCCAAAGCACTGATCGCCGGCGGTGGCAGCCTTGGTTTGCTGCTGGGACCCTGGCTGGTTTCCCACGTGGAGCGGTGGGGTATCCCGGTGTCCCGCGCCCTCGCTCGACTTTCCTGGATAGGCGCAGCGGGTTTTCTGGTAATGGCGGCCTTTCCGTGGCTGCCGATATTTGTTCTAGGCTCGGTGGTGACCATGACCACCTCATCAGTGGCTATTCCGTTGATGACCCAAATATACCAGGAGAACTATCCGGACCGCCAACGGGGCCGTTTGTTCGCACGCACGATGCTGATCCGCATTGCCACCGCCGCCGTTTTCAGCGATTTGGGTGGCCGCTGGCTTTCCGAAAGAATAGAGATGTTTCGAGGCTTGCTGCTGGTCTTCGCGGCGGCGGCCGCCTACGCGGGGTTTTTGCTCGCTCGTTATCCTTCACGCCCTTTGACAGCCTCAGGCGGCACCCATCCGTTTCACGCCCTCCGATTCGCGCTGGAGGACAAAGTTTTCGGCCAGACTTTGATTGCCTGGATGTTTATCGGCTTTGCCATGCTCATGATGTCTCCCTTACGAGTGGAGTACTTGGCAAATCCGACCCACGGCGTCCGGATGAACGGGGAACTCCTCACCGTCGGCGCCGTCGCGCTGTTTACCGGCGTGATTCCCAATGTGGCACGTCTGTTTCTAAATCCGGTGTGGGGCTGGCTTTTTGACAAGATGAATTTCTTTGCGTTGCGCCTGACTCTAAACCTGGGATTCATGCTGGGTATCCTCTCGTTTTTCACCACAGGAACCATATTTGGGCTGATCCTGGGGGGCATTCTGTTCGGAGTGGCCAATGCCGGAGCTGACGTGGCCTGGAGTCTATGGGTAACCAAGTTCGCGCCCCCCGACCGCGTGGCGGACTATATGTCGGTGCATACCTTTTTCACCGGGATCCGGGGTGTGGTGGCGCCGGTCGTCGCGTTCTACCTGGTTGCTGGGATTGCGCCCAAGACGCTCGGCTGGATAGCCGTTTCTTTGATTGCGGTTGGGTCTGGCTTTCTCATTCCCGGATTCAAGTCTGGAAACCTCGCCCGCCCAGGCGCCGCACTGGTGGAGGAAGCGCCGGAATAAGCACCCCGGAGGCGCCGTGTTCACCTCCCGGAGTCGGCAGAGTTCGGTTGTCAGAATGGAAACCGATTTACGCTGTTCGTGGGGGGCGCCCCGGGCGCGTTGAGCGGAGCCGAACCGCTACCGGTAACCGCACCACCGAGGCCCGTGCCGGTGCTTCCGCCCACGTTGCCGCCCGCAGCTCCTACAACTCCCCCTCCCAAAGTCCCCGAACTGAGGCTTCCTCTCCCGAGTGTGCCTCTTCCCACTGTGCCCGTGCCGATGGTGCCGCTTCTGCCTTGGTTTAGCGTGCCTGGCGCGGGGGCACTGGTCGTCGAACCGGCTCCGAGGCCTGATCCTTTCGTGGTCCCCGAACGGTCACCCAACCCGATGTTCGTTCCGCCACTTGTTCCCATGGGCCCCGCCATGGATCCGATCCCGGCGTCGAAGTCAGCGGCCGTATCCGCACCATTCCATAGATCCATTGCTGACCCGGTAGTTGTGTCGGTGTCATTCGTCTGCTGGACGAAGCCGTTCAGGTTCGCAACCTCCGCCCGTTCGGCAAGGGGCGCCCTCTCGGCACTGCCGACGGCATTGTTGCCGCCCGGCCTCTGGGTGGCACTGGGGAACCCGTTATTGGGAGCTATCAACGCCTGATTGAGCCCAAGCCTGCCAGTGGTCCCCGGCGCCTGATTCCTTGCTCCGCCTCCTCCCGCGTTACCACTCATTCCCGAAACGGTGCCGCTCGTCCCACCGGCCGTTCCGGAACCCCCGGTGATTGGGGGACTGGCTCCCTGGGTCGTCAAGACGGCCAGACCCGCCATCACCGCAATGTGCAAATAGCTACTCATGATTCGTTTCTCTTTCATCTTCATAAACATAAACTCCGGGTCGGCGGGATGATTCTCAATGGGCAAAGCCCCGTAGATGCCGGACCTTGCGGCGAAAAACTGCAACGCGGAGCTTGACACAGGACGCGGCCCAGAGCAGAACGAGGCGCACATGAACGTCGCATGCAAACCATTTTTCGGGAATCCACTGCTTTCTTCCCTGCTGGCCTTGTGCCTGTTCGCCTCCGGGTGCGGTCATTTGAGTCTCGCCGGGCGCGCTGATCTTCAGCCCGAAAACCTCAGTTGCGACAGCGACGTAAATCCACTGGGGGTGGATGCCAAGGTTCCGCAGCTTTCCTGGGAACTGCGCGCCCCTACAGCGGGACAAACTCAACAGGCCTATCAAGTGCGCGCCGGCAGCACGCTCCCGGCATTGCAGGCCGGCACCGCGGATTTGTGGGATACCGGCCGGGTAGAATCAGGCCAAACCCTGCAGGTGACTTATGCGGGAAAGACTCTGTCTCATTCGCAACGCGTCCATTGGCAGGTACGGGTCTGGGACGAGCAGGGCCGGGTTTCACGTTGGAGCGCTCCCGCCAGTTTTGTCACCGGTCTCGCGCCACAGAATTGGCATGCCTCATGGGTGCGGGCAGCGGAGACGAACGCCACGGAATTGCTCCGCCGGGAATTTCAGGTCAAACCTGGTATCAAACAAGCCATCCTCCACGTGTGCGGCCTCGGACAATACGAACTGCAGGTAAACGGCAAAGTCATAGGTCAGGATGTCCTGTCTCCGGGATGGTCAAAATACGACCGCACATGCCTCTATGATACACATGATGTGACAGACGCACTGAAGTCCGGCAAGAATGCCGTCGGTTTGTTTCTGGCGAATGGCATGTATCGCGTGACGGGCGGACGTTACCTCAAGTTCAAAGGATCTTTTGGTCCGTTGCAGGCCATTGCTCAACTGGAAATCGCCTACGCGGACGGTTCGCGGGAAACGCTGGTGACGGATGACTCGTGGCTCACTCATGCCGGGCCGATCACCTTCTCCTGCATCTTCGGCGGGGAAGACTATGACGCGCGCCTGGACATTCCCGGTTGGAGCCAGCCGGGCTTAAACACCGCCGCGTGGAAGCCTGTGGTGGTGTCAACCGGCCCTGGCGGAACCTTGCGCGGGCACAGCAGCGCCGCCGCGCCACTGCGCAAATTTGGAACGTTGAAACCGGTCAAAGTCACCCCGCTTCGTCCTGGCACCGAGGTTTACGACCTGGGCCAGAACGCGCCTTTGATGGTTCGCTTCCGCGTCCGCGGGCCTGCCGGCACGACGGTGACGGTCACCCCCGCCGAGTTGTTAAGCAAGGACGGTTCGGTGGACCGTCAATCAGTGGGAGGCGGCGAGGCTTGGTGGAAGTACACCAAGCGCGGAAACGACCCCGAAGAATACACCGCCCGGTTCTGGTATCACGGCTCGCGCTATTTCCAGGTGGTGCGTCAGAACCCCGACACCGCCGGAATCCTGCCAGAAATCGAGGCGCTGGAAGGCATCATCATGCATTCGGCGTCACCGGCTATCGGCCAGTTTGCCTGCTCGGATGAACTGTTTAACGCGGTCCATAACCTGATCCTCTGGGCGCAACGGGCCAACCTCATGAGTGTCATTACCGATTGCCCGCACCGGGAACGGCTCGGCTGGCTGGAGCAGTATCATCTCAATGGCCCGTCGCTCCGCTACGAGTGGGACCTCCGCAGGGTGTTCACGAAAGGCATGACCGACATGGCGGATTCACAACTGCCCAATGGCCTGGTCCCGGATATCGCGCCCGAGTATGTTGTGTTCAATGGCGGGTTCAGGGATTCGCCGGAATGGGGAGCGGCAGTGTTCCTGGTGCCGTGGCAGCAGTACGAGTGGACGGGGGATACCACCCTCCTTAAAACTCATTATGACACGATGCGCCGCTATGTGGATTACCTCGGCAGCACCGCGACCAACCACATCGTGAGTCATGGCCTGGGAGATTGGTATGATCTTGGGCCTAAACCGCCCGGCTATGCCCAGTTGACTCCCCGCGCCTTAACCGCCACCGCCTTTTATTATGAGGGCGCTCGTGTTTTGGCGAATACCGCCCGGTTGCTGGGCAAGGCTGAAGACGCGCAACGTTACGGCCGCTTAACCGAGGACATCAAGACGGCCTTTAACCAAGCCTTCTTTAATCCTCAGACCCTCCAATATGCGACCGGATCGCAATGCGCTAATGCCATCCCCCTGGTCATGGGCCTGGTCCCGGCGGAGCATCGGTCGGCCGTCCTGGAGGCCATTGTGAAGGATGTGCGCGGCCGGGGGAACGGCCTCACCGCCGGGGACGTAGGCTATCGCTACTTGCTTCGCGCCCTCGCCGATGGCGGGCGGTCGGATGTGATTTTTGACATGAACCAGCAGACGGACAAACCAGGGTATGGCTACCAACTGAAACAGGGCGCAACCAGCTTGACGGAGGCTTGGGACGCTAGGCGAGGATCATCCCAGAACCACTTTATGCTAGGCCACATCATGGAGTGGTTTTACCACGACCTGGCAGGCCTGGCGCCCGATCCCGCAGGCCCCGGGTTCGAGAGAATTCAGTTTCGCCCCCAACCCGTCGGCACCATCACCTGGGCCAGCGCCAGCTACCAGTCGATCAGGGGCAAAGTCGCCAGTTCCTGGAAACGGGAGGGAGAGGCTTTTACACTGAACATATCAGTCCCCCCGGGAAGCACCGCCACCGTGCGCGTGCCGGGAAAGACCGGCTTCAAAGCCCCGCCGGGCGCCCAACCGCGCTCAAACGAAGCGGAAGCCTGCCTGTATGAAATCGGGTCGGGCGAGCACCAGTTCGAATCTCGCTGGTAACGGCAACCGCCACGACAGCTCTCCTGCCATCATTTGGACGACGCCCATGAAACTTGCAGACTACCACATGCACACGCCGCTGTGCCGTCACGCCAGCGGCGAGCCGACCGAGTATGCGGCGCAAGCGCTCGCTCAAGGCCTGGAGGAAATCGGTTTTTCCGATCACAACCCCATGGCGCACGACGATTTTGATGACTGGCGAATGCTGCTCTCCGACTTGCCGGCCTACATTGAAAAGGTCGAGCAAGCCCGGCGGGATCACCCGGATCTTAGAATCAAAATCGGCCTGGAAGTCGATTACATTCCCGGTTGCGAGGATTATATCCGGGAGCTTTGGGCGATGCATGATTGGGACTATTTCATCGGCTCCGTTCACTACATCGCCGATGGCTTTGCGATTGATAACCCGAACCTGGTTTTGGAGTGGCAGCGGCGGGACACGCTGGAAATCTGGACCACTTATTTCGAGCGCCTCGCCAGGGCCGCCGAGTCGGGCCTGTTTCAAATCATCGGTCATGCGGACCTTTGCAAGCGGTTCCGTTTTTATCCCCGGCAAGATTACCGGCACCTGTATGAGCGTTTCATGGAGGCGGCCAGTCGCGGAGGTGTCGCGGTGGAGTTGAACACCGCCGGGCTGCGCAAGGACTGCCGCGAAATCTATCCGCACCCCGACTTGCTGCGCCTGGCTCATCAGAAAGGGGTGCCGATCACCTTTGGTTCGGATTCGCACCGGCCCGGGGAGGTGGGGATGAACTTCGCCGATGCTGTTCAGTTGGCGCGCGCGTGTGGATACGACCACTGTTGCCGGTTCACCAAAGGCCGGCGCGAATTGGTGCCTTTCTGAACGGCCGGTCAGGCGGTTCGACCGAGGATTTCGAACACCTTCGCGGTCAGGTCTTTTTCTTTGACGAGTGATTCGCCTACCAGGATGGCCCGCGCCCCGCAGGCTTCCAAACGGCTCACGTCGGCCCGAGAAAAAATACCGCTTTCGGCGACCAGAAGGCGCTCGCGGCGACGCGCCTCTCCCAGATATTTTGCGAGCCGTTCCGTCGTGCCAAGGTCCACCGTGAATGTCTTCAAGTCGCGGTTATTCACCCCGATCAGGCGGGCATCCGCAGCCAGGGCGCGGTCGAGTTCCGCCTCGTCATGCACCTCCACCAGGACGGCTAACCCGGCGGCGGTGGCCAGGGCCTGATATTCCTTAAGTTGCGTGTCCGAGAGAATGGCGGCGATCAAAAGAATGGCATCAGCGCCCCATTCGATGGCTTCGAGGATCTGCCGGGCATCGATGATGAAGTCCTTGCGCAGCAGCGGCAGCTTGACGGCCTCGCGAATGGATCGCAGGTAGGACAGCGAGCCTTGGAAAAACGTTTCATCCGTAAGCACCGAAAGACAACTGGCGCCGGCCCGCTCATAATCGCGGGCGATCCGCACCGGATCGAAATCGGGACAAATCACGCCTTTGGAAGGCGAGGCTTTCTTGACTTCGGCAATCAAAGCCATTCGACCGTAAGGCGGATGCCGCAGCGCGTCGGCAAAGGGGCGCGCCTCGCCGCGCTGGGACATGGCCTGGTGCAGGCGTGCGGGCGTTGCCGGGATGGCCGGCAGTCGGGCCACTTCCACCCGCTTGCGCTCCACGATGGTGTCCAGGATCGTCATGCTTACTCCTCGTCTTTGACGCCCTGCATGCGCTTGGTGGGACACCCGTTGCGCAGCCAGCCATTGACGTACGCGTCCAGTTCGCCGTCCATCACGGCTTGCACATTGCTGGTTTCCACTCCAGTGCGGAGATCCTTGACCATGCGATAAGGCTGAAACACATAGCTCCGGATCTGGTTGCCCCAGGAGATGCTGCCCTTGTCGCCGTAAAACCGTTCCATGTCAGCTTTCTGCTCATCGAGCCGCTGGGCATAGAGTTTGGAAATCAACATTTTCATCGCGGTGGCGCGATTTTGGTGCTGGGAACGCTGGTTTTGCGACGCCGCCACCAGGCCGGTGGGGAGGTGGGTGATACGGACGGCGGTTTCGACTTTGTTAACGTTCTGGCCGCCCTTGCCGCCGGAACGGTAGGTATCCACTTTCAGTTCGACCGGCGGGATCACGATGTCCGAGGAGGTTTCCTCGATTTCGGCGATCGCATCGACGCTGGCGAAGCTGGTGTGGCGGCGTTTGTTGGAATCAAACGGTGAGATGCGGACGAGGCGATGCACTCCGCGCTCGGCTTTGCAGAAGCCATAGGCGTTCTCGCCAGTGATTAGCAGGGTGGCGCTTTTGATGCCCGCCGTTTCGCCCACCAGCACATCCTCCACATCCACTGTCCAGCCGCGGGACTCGCCCCAGCGCTGGTACATGCGCATCAGCATGTTGGCCCAATCGCAGGACTCGGTGCCGCCCGCACCGGCGTTAATACTCATGATGCAATTGGCTTTATCGTGTGGACCGTTCAGAAATACCCTCAGCTCCAGAGCCTCCAGTTTTTTGAAGAAAGCGGAGAGATCCCGCTCGAGTTCCTGCTGGATTTTCACCTGGGATAGCTCCGGTTCGGCTTCTCCCAATTCGACCATCACACGGAAGTCCTCCAGTTCTTTCTCGGCTTTGAGGAGGGGGTCGGATTTGTTCCGCAGCGAGTTGGATTCGTCGATCAGCTTCTGAGCCTGTTCGCGGTTATTCCAAAAGGAATCGCCCGCCATCAAAGCATTGATTTCCCCGAGGCGTTTTTGCGCGTTGGGGACGTCAAAGAAACCTCCGCAAATGCACCAATTTGTCGGCGGCGGTGGTCAACTCAGAACGGATCGTGTCAAACATCGGCAAACTGTAGGCTGAGGTTTGGTGGCTTGCAACCTTGAAGGGGAAGCCCAGATGCTCGCCTAAGCTTGATGCGAAAGAAAGTCCGGGGGTGTCCAGGGAGTGTCGGCGTTTCATCTGAAACCCACCGGCGTATTCCGCGCTTAATTTGCTAAATAGCGCGTAAATACCCCCCGCATGGCTGTTTACGCCGACACCTATCCTGTAGGTGGCTCCAGGCTTGGATTGGTTACTCCAGTCAAGTCTTCTCATCTTTCCGCAGCCTTCCTTATCGCACCGGTCCCGTGCCAGATCGGGCGCAGCCAGGGGTAGTTTGACGCTCGGCTCATTGCTCACCGGGCGCCCGGCGTTGATCCACGGCGCCGGTTCCACCACCGGCCCCCCCAGCGCCCGAACCGCCGACTTGCGATGGTAGCC
>JBBQYD010000023.1:0-21357 GCA_038209025.1 Verrucomicrobiota bacterium
CGTCGGCAGTTGCACTGCCCGCCAGTTTGGCAGAAGGAAAAACCAGAGTCCCGAACAAAGTGGAACTATCTTTCGGTGCGCTTGGACCTCTGAAATTCACGCGCTGCCACCCGCCCCCCCCGATAACGTGAGTTGCGCCCCCTCTCACCCCCGGCGGTGCCGGAGGGCAAGCCACCTGTCGAAACCGGCGGCCGTTCTCACGGTGGCCTGGCCAACGCCCGGCGCCCCGATCCGGTCCAAAATGACTGACTGTCAAACCGTCAAACTCCTGCCCGCAGCCCGGGTGGATCGGGCACCCGGAGTGCGGGTCATCAGAAACAAAAGGCTCAAGCAACCCCCGGTCTGGCCGATATGATCAACGTAAAATGGCGGCGACTGCCAGCAAGTGTCGCGGGAAGAATGGCCGGGCGCCCATTATTAAATGGCCCGGCGATGGCAAGGATGCCGTCGAGTAGCCCCTGCGGGCTGCGACTCAAGGAAAGAGTCTTATGGTTATCAATACAAATATATCGGCACAAACCGGGGCGCAGATGTTGTCTGAATCGTCAACGCAACTTGCGAAATCCCTGGCCCGGCTTTCTTCAGGCTCCAAATTGATGTCTCCCGAGGATGATGCCGCTGGGTTGGCTGTCTCGATGCGCTTTGAGGCCCAGATCAGCCGGATTGGCGGAGCTGTCAATAATGTCAGCAACGCCATTTCCTACGGGCAGACTCAGGATGGTTTCCTGAAAAATGTTGGCAAAGCCCTGGATCGTATGAGCGAACTGGCGGTGCTGTCGCTGGATATGACGAAGACCGACCCCGACCGCGCGCTCTACAATTCGGAGTTCCAGACGCTTGGCCAATACATCTCGGAAATTGCGAAGAAGGATTTTAACGCAGTGAGCTTGTTCGATGGCGCCACCCGTGGCGTGACCACCGATGGCGAAGGTTCCAGCTCATCCCAGTTTGACATGGCGGGCATCAATTTGGGCTTGGGCGCATATACCGGCGCCATCGGCTCGAATGTTTCCAGCACCGGCGGGGCGACGACCGCGCTGGCGGCAGTGAAAACCGCGATCAACCAGCTCAGCTCTGACCGAGGCACCACCGGGTCATCTCTGGCCCGGTTGCGGTACACGAATTCGCAACTGGCGGTGCTGAGGACGAATCTGAGCTCCTCAAACAGCTTGCTGCGGGATGTGGACGTGGCGGAAGAAAGCACGAATTTCGCGCGCTTCAATGTGCTGGTGCAGTCCGGCACGGCGATGCTGGCACAGGCTAACACCGTCTCGCAATCAGTTCTCCGGCTGTTAGGTTAAGTCCACCGAAGAATCACCGCGCGGGCGACCCGAGAAGGGGCCCGCGTTTTTTTATTTGGGAGGGCCGGACGCCCGGTTGGCTTATCGGCGGGTTTCGTGGCGGCCACCTACCCGTGTCTCCCAGCCTTTCTCCCCGATCCTGACGCCACGGCGCACTCAAACACGCGCTGAACAGTTGCGGCAGCGTCACGGCACCCGGGTGCCCATTCTGCCGGCGAAGTGAAAGGAATGTCGTGCGGGCAGCAGGCCATGCGGCTACTTTGAAGGAGGTTGGTAGAATGCTCCGGGTTTGAATCAAGGTGAAGGTGCGGATAAAAGGGGCTGGAGGCGAAATGCTGGTTGAAAGCCAACTTCGCTTGACGTACTGTGAAGCCGCTAGGATTCCGGACCGAACGGTTTCGGAGCTTTCTTATGATCCATGATATGAAGATTCGATGGTTTGCGAGCACCGGACGATTCCTTTGCGTGATGGGCAGCGCGCTGTGGTGTTTGAGCGCCGCGGCGGCGAGCGAGGCGCCGCCGATCCCGGCAAAGGGAATCCGGGTGATGAGCTACAACATTCACCACGGCGAGGGTCTCGACAAGAAAGTCGATTTGGAACGGATCGCCGGGATCATCAAAGCCGAGCGCGCTGACCTGGTCGCCTTGCAGGAGGTTGACAAGGGGACCGAGCGGACCCAAAAGCGCGATTTTCCGGCAGAACTGGCCCGGCTTACCGGCATGACCTGTATTTTCAGCAACAACTATGATTACCAGGGCGGAGAGTATGGGAACGCAATCCTGACCCGGTTCCCCGTGAAAACCTGGACCAACCTGCATTACAAAATGCTGCGGCCCGACGAGCAACGGGGGGCGTTGCAGGCGTTGCTGGAGGTTCGGGGGCGCGACCTGGTTTTCATCAATACGCATATTGATTTCCGGCCCGACCCGGCGGAGCGGCTCAGCAATGCCGCGGAAATCAAGGAATTGCTCGAGAACAAGTATGCCGGCCTGCCGGCGATTCTATGCGGTGATTTCAATGATGTGCCGGACAGCCGGACCTGGCAGGCATTTGCCGGGATGTTTGTGGATTCCTGGAAGGTGGCCGGCAAGGGCGAGGGCTTTACCATTCCCGCTTCTACACCGCGCAAACGCATCGATTTTATCTGGATATCCAAAGGCGCGCCGCTCAAGCCCGTAAACGCCTGGGTGCCGGAGACGATGGCCTCCGACCATCGCCCCGTGGTGGCTGAGTTGGAGCTGGAGTGGTGAGCGGAGGATGGGATTCGGAGCAGGATCAAGATCATGGTTGGGATTAAGATTAGGGGTGAATGATAGCTCGTGTGACGCTTGAACTCGCGCTGCGAAAAGAGTTCGATTACCTGGTGCCCGCGGAAATGGCGGGACAGGTGGAGATCGGCAGCCGGGTGCAGGTTCCTTTTGGGGCGCGGACGCTGGTTGGCTGCGTCACCGGGCTGGCGGAGAATTCGGCGCATGCCGCTCTCAAACCGATACTGAAAATCATCGGTGCCCAGAGCCTTGTCACTCCCAAAGTGCTGCGCCTGGCGCGGTGGATGGGCGAGTATTACTGCTGTGCGCCGGAAGTGGCGCTGAAGTCGGTGCTACCCGAGGCAGTGAGGCAGGAGCGATCGGGCTGGCGCGAACGTCTGCAGGTGCGAGCGCTGCCCGCCGCCGGCGTCCTGCCCAAACTTCCGAAAAAGCAGGCTGAAGTTTGGAGCCTCATTGAGCAACGGCGGGAAATGCCGCTGGTGGAACTGCTGGAGCTGGCGGAAACCACCGCCGCGACGGTTCGCCGCCTGGAAGACAAGGGGTTGGTGACCATTGGGTCGGAGATTTCGGAGCGGGACCCGTATGCGCGGGAACACTTTCTGCCGAGTCAGCCGTTGCCGTTGAACGCCGCGCAGGCCGCGGCTTTGGCGGCCATTGAGGCCGCCATGGCTCCGCACGCGGCGGGCCCCGCGGAAGCCGGCGCGAAACCGGCCAGCCACACGTTTCTGCTCTATGGGGTGACTGGCAGTGGCAAGACCGAGGTCTATCTGCAGGCCCTGGCCCATGCCCTGGAGCAAGGCAAGGGGGCCATTGTACTGGTGCCGGAGATTTCACTCACCCCCCAGACCGTTGAGCGATTCAAGGCGCGCTTCAGTCATGGGCGGCATAAAACCCTGGTCGCGGTTTTGCACAGCCATCTTTCGGCGGGGGAGCGGCACGATGAGTGGCACAAAATCCGCCAGGGCCGCGCCCGGATTGTCATTGGGGCGCGTTCGGCCATCTTCGCGCCGGTGGACCCCCTGGGGCTGGTGATCGTGGATGAGGAGCACGAGACCAGCTACAAGCAGGAGGAGGCGCCGCGCTATCACGCCCGGGATGTGGCCATTGTGCGCGGCCAGATGGAAGGCGCCGCGGTGGTGCTCGGTTCCGCCACCCCTTCGCTGGAAACCTTCCACAACTGCAAGAAGGGCAAATACACCTTGCTCGCACTCCCCGAGCGCGCGGATGACAAGAAGATGCCGGTGGTGCGGATTGTCGATATGCGCCAGACGCTGCGCCGGGGCAATGTCATACCTATTTTCTCCCCGCAGCTCACCGAGGCCATCACGCAACGGTTGGAGCGCAAGGAGCAGACCATTCTGTTCCTGAACCGACGGGGCTACTCCACCTCGCTGCAATGTCCGCTTTGCGGCTATGTGGCCGGCTGTCCGAACTGCAGCGTGTCACTGACCTACCATCGCCAGGAACAAAAAATCTGCTGTCACGTATGCGGTCACACGCAGCCCGTGCCGTCGGTTTGTCCGAGCCCGGGGTGCGGAAACCCGCAAATCCGGTTTGCCGGGCTGGGCACCCAGCGAGTGGAGGAAACGCTTTCCCGGCTGTTCCCCCAGGCGCGGATCAAGCGCATGGATTCTGATTCGCTGAAGCGAAAGGACGACTTCAAGCGCATCCTGAGCGATTTTCGAACCGGCAAGATCGACATCCTGCTGGGCACGCAAATGATCGCGAAAGGCCTGCATTTTCCCAACGTGACCCTGGTGGGAATCGTGTATGCCGACATGGCGCTGCACAAACCGGACTTTCGCGCGGGCGAACGGACCTTTCAGTTGTTGACCCAGGTGGCCGGGCGGGCGGGGCGCGGGGACATTGAAGGCGAGGTGATCGTGCAAGCCTTCACGCCGTTCCATCCCGCGATCCAATTTGCCCGGCGGCATGACTTTTCCGGGTTTTACGAACAGGAAATCGAATTTCGGGAACAGCTCCGGTACCCGCCCCTGAGCCGGATCGCGCTGCTCACCACCAAGGGGCGCAATGAGGAGAAGGTCGAGTTTGCGTCCGCGCATCTTAAACGGGAGTTGGAGGCGGCGCTGAAAGATCTGCCGGATCTGGTGGTGGCCGGGCCGGCCCCCGCGCCGCTGGTGAAGGCGGAGTCCTTTTACCGGTACCAGATCATGCTGCGCACCCAGCGCATGTCCGCCCTGAGCAAGCGGCTGGCCCAACTGACACAGAAACTTAAACTGCCGGATGATGTCGCGCTGAGCATCGACATCGATCCGGCAGATTTGATTTAAATCCGCTCGCGGGGGCGGGTTCAGCGCGGGAGCAACTCGCTCACCATGGTGCGCTCTTCCTTAAGCTCGTTGACCGTGGCATCAATCTTTGCACGGCTGAACTCGTTGATGGGCACGCCCTGGACGATCTCAATTTTCTGGCCGTTGCTCCGTATGGGGAAGGAACTGATCAGCCCGGCTTCGACGCCGTAGCTGCCATCCGAACAGAGGCACAGGCTGTGCCAATCGCCTGACGGCGTGGGCTGGACTATCGAGCGGACGCTGTCCACCACCGCGTTGGCCGCGCTGGCCGCGCTGGAGGCGCCGCGAGCTTTGATGATGGCGGCGCCGCGCTGCTGCACCGAGGAGATGAACTCGCCCTTGAGCCAGGCCTCGTCCGTGATGACCTCCGCCGCCGAACGCCCCCCGATTTTGGCATTGTAGAAGTCCGGGTATTGCGTGGCGGAATGATTCCCCCAAATGCACAGGTTGCTGACCCCGGTGATATCGGTCCCCGCCTTTTTCGCGAGCTGCGATTTGGCGCGGTTTTCATCGAGGCGGGTCATCGCAAAGAAACGCTCGCGGGGGATGGCTGGCGCGTTGTTCATGGCGATGAGGCAGTTGGTGTTGCACGGGTTGCCGATCACCAGGACCCGCACATCCTGGGCGGCGTTCTTCTCAATGGCTTGGCCTTGGCCGATGAATATCTTGCCGTTGATACCGAGGAGGTCCTTACGCTCCATGCCGGCCTTGCGCGGAACGCTGCCGACGAGGCACGCCCAATTGACCCCTTTGAATCCCTCGTCGAGGCTGGCGGTGGGCACCACCCCTTTCAGCAGGGGAAAGGCGCAGTCATCAAGTTCCATGACCACGCCGTTGAGGGCGGGCAACGCGGGCTCGATTTCAACCAAATGCAGAATGACAGGCTGATGGAGGCCGAACATAGCTCCGGAGGCAATCCGGAACAGCAAAGCGTACCCAATTTGGCCGGCGGCGCCGGTCACAGCAACACGGATCGGTGATGTGCTCATAAATAAATGCGAATTTGCGCGGCGCAATATGTGCTTTGATACGGGCGGAAGCAAGCGTCGAACTATTAGGTTGCGGAGCCAGGGCGAAACATCTATGGGTTAACAACCCCATGCTCAAGCGGTTGGGGATGCCGCAGTTTTAACCACTGCAACAATGAACAAGGGCTTGCGGACCAACAGCATGAAATGGCCGATCCTCCTGATCATGGGGCTGGCCTACTTTGTGCTCTCCAAACTGGGACAGTGGGTGTCCGCCTGGCACGGGAGCGAAGTGCCCGCCTGGCCCGCCTCTGGAGTGGGCCTGGGCATGGCTTTGTTATTGGGTCAGCGCTGCCTTCCGGGGGTGTTTGCGGCCTCTTTTTTGGCTTGGCTGACCGCCACCGGGAGCGGGCTCCACGGAGGCCATTGGGTCACCAACATCCCCGGCGCGTCCCTGATCGCCTTCACTGAGACGCTCCAGGCCGGTCTGGGTGCCTGGCTGGTGCGACGGTGGGCGGGCGGCACCGAGGCTCCGGTCAGACCGCGGACTATTATCCGGTTCGCTTTGCTGGGGGCGACCCTTAGCACCCTGCTGAGTCCCGCTTGTGGCATCGCGCTGCTGCCGTATTTGGGTTGGGCAATCCCGGCGCCGGGCGAAGCCTTGCTGGCCTGGTGGCTGGGCGGCGTGGCTAGCGTATTGGTGACCACCCCTCTCCTGCTGGCCTGGGCGCGCGAGTGGGGCGAGGGCGAGAAGCGTGAGCGCAACCTGGACCTGCTGCAACTGCTGCTGCTCATGGCCTTTCTCTGCTGGCTGGTCTTTGGCGGCTGGATCAAGGCGCGCCGAAATGGGCTGCCGTTCGCTTTCCTGCTCATCCCGATGGTGCTGTGGCTGACCCGGCGGTTTGGACACCGCGGATCCATGTCCGCCGTTTTCATATTTGCCTGCGCGGCCGTCACCGGCACGATGGCGGGGTTTGGACCTTTTGCCGGTAATGACCGGGATACGGCCTGGTTGCTGTTGCAGACGTTTCTTGGGGTGGCCGCCTTCACGGCGCTTGTCCTGGCAGCGGATAATCGCGCCTCGCGCCTGGCAGGCGAGGGGCTCAGCCAGTCCGAAAAACGGTATCGGGAGTTGTTCGAGAACAGCCCGCAAGCCATGTGGGTGTTCGATACCCGAACGCTGGCTTTTCTGGCGGTGAACCAGGCGGCGGTTCTTGGCTATGGGTTTTCGCGGCCGGAGTTTCTTACACTGACGCTGAACGACATCCGCGCGGGGGCGGATCGTCCCGCCGGCGTGGGTGCGGGTGAAATGGTGGAACGTAAACACCGCCGCAAGGACGGCACCCTGCTGGACGTGGAGGTCTCCTGTTTTGACCTGGAGTTCGACAAAACTCCAGCCACCCTCATGCTGAGCATTGATATTACCGGGCGCAAGCGGGCGGAGGCGCGCGCGCAGATATTTTCGGAGCTGGGACGCCGGCTCAGCGCGGTGCGCACGCCGAAGGAGGCCGGGCAGTCCATTCTGGATGCGGCCGACCGGCTGTTCGGCTGGGATGCCTGCCTTTTCGACCTCTGTTCACCGGATCTGAAAACCGTCACCACCGTCATCAGCGTGGATACCATCCAGGGGGAACGGGTGGAGTTGCCGGGAGGGAGTTCGCCGCCCGGCCCGCAGATCAGGGAGGCCGTCGAATCCGGCGCGCGGTTGGTCCTGCGGCGGGTGGCGCAGTTTCCACCAGGCGCGGTGCCGTTCGGCGACCGTTCGCGGGCCTCGGCGTCCATTATGACCGTGCCGGTCAAGAAGGAGGGCGCTCCGGTGGCCTTTCTCTCGATTCACAGCTACACCTCGAATGCCTATGGCGAGAGCGACCTGCAGGCGCTGCAGGCGCTGGCCGATCATTGCGGGGCCGCGCTGGAGCGCATCCGGGCCGAGCAGGCGCTGGAGCAAAGCCGCGAGCAAATGCGCCAGATCGCCGATGCGCTCCCGGTCCTTATTGCGCGGCTGGACCGGGAGGAGCGGTTTTTGTTCACCAACCTGGCCTGCGAGATATGGCTCAAAGTTCCGCGGGAATTAATCCGGCAAAAAACCATGTGCGAACTCATGGGAGCGGTTGCCTATGCCCGGGTGCGGGAGCACATCGGGCGGGTGATGGAGGGAACGCCGCAGGTCTTCGAGCAGGAGTTCGAGGCGGGCCACGGGCTGCGATTCGCGGAAACGACTTACATCCCGGCGCACACCAGCGACGGTGGTGTGGAGGGCTTTTATCTCCTGGCGGCTGACATCACGGAGCGCAAGGAGGCGGAGCGCGAAATCCTGCGGTTGAACTCCGAACTGGAGCAGCGCGTGGCCGAACGCACCGCGCAGTTGGAAGCCATCAACCACGAATTAGAGGCCTTTTCGTACTCCGTTTCGCACGATTTGCGCGCGCCGCTGCGCAGCATCCGCGGTTTCAGCGCGGTGCTGCTGGAGCGATACTCCGACCAATTGGACGAGCGCGGGCGCGAATTTCTCAAGCGGTCCTGCGAGTCGAGCCAGCATATGGATCGGCTGATCGAGGACCTGCTCAAGCTCTCCCGGGTCACCCGTTCCGAGTTGCAGCGCCAAACCGTGGACTTGAGCCAGTTGGCCGAACAAATCGCGGGTGAGTTGCGCAAAGCCGAACCCGAGCGCGACGCGGAGTTCCTGATCGCCCCGGGGTTGCGCGCGCACGGAGACGAGCGCCTGCTGCGCGTCATGCTGGAGAACCTGCTGCGAAACGCCTGGAAGTTCACCGGCAAACGGGCGGGCGCCCGCATTGAAATCGGCGCGGCGGGCGGGCCTCCCCCCGCCTTCTATGTGCGCGATAACGGGGTGGGGTTTGATATGAAATACGCGGCGAAACTTTTCGGGGTGTTTCAACGGCTCCACGCCAGCACTGAGTTTCCGGGCACGGGCGTGGGCCTGGCGACGGTGCAGCGGATTGTGAATCGTCACGGAGGCTGGGTGCGGGCTGAAGGCGTCACCGGGGCGGGCGCAACTTTTTACTTTTCCTTGCCCGATCCCGAGAGAAAATAAGCTCATGAACCAAGCCAAACAGGAATCCTCCCCATCGGCGCAAACGGGACCCACCCCGCTCGCGGTGTTGATCGTTGAAGACTCGGAGAACGACGCGGCGCTGATGGAGATCGAGGTGGAGCGGGCGGGCTACCGCCCGGTTTGCCGCCGGGTGGAAACGGCGGAGGCCATGACCCAGGCCCTGCGCTCGCGGAAATTCGACCTGGTCATCGCGGATTATGTCATGCCGCACTTCAACGGGCTGGCGGCTTTGGCACTGGTCAAGGAACACGGCCTGGACCTGCCGTTCATCATCGTCTCCGGGCACATCACGGATGACACCGCGGTGGCCGCCATGAAGGCGGGCGCGCACGATTATGTGATGAAGGACAACCTGGCCCGCCTGGGACCGGCGGTGGAGCGCGAGTTGCGCGAGGCCGAGGTGCGCCGCGAGCGCCGTTCATCGGAGGAACAGCTCAAGGTTGAATCGACCTTCCGCCGCGCCATCGAAAACTCGGTGCCCTCGGGCATCACGGCGGTGGACCTGGAAGGCCGGCAGACGTATGTGAACCCGGCTTTCTGCGCCATGGTGGGGTGGCAGGAGTCGGAGCTGATCGGCGCGCGTCCGCCTTTCTGCTATTGGCCCACGGCTGAGGTGGAGGCCATCACGGAGTCCCTGGGCGGCGTGGTGCGGGGCGACGCTCCGGCGAGCGGCATGGAATTGCGTTTCCAGCGCCGTGGTGGCGCGCTGTTGGAAGTGCTCTTGCAGGTCACCCCCCTGCGGGACGCCTTCGGCACCATCACCGGCTGGGTCAGTTCGGCAACCGATATAACCGAGCGCAAGCATGCGGAGGTGCGCCTGGCGGCCGAGCATGCCATCACTCGCATCCTGGCCAATGCACAGAACCTCGACGAAGCCGCCCCGGGAATCATCCAGGTGCTCCTGGACAGCCTGGAAATGGAAATCGGAACGTTGTGGTGGCTGGACGACCGCCGGCAGCAACTCGATTCTTTGTTCATGAGTTCCCGTTCGCTCGCCCCGGAACTCAAACGGTTCGTGCAGGAGAGTCGCCGGCGCAACTTCGGCCGGGCCGAAGGCTTGCCGGGCCGGGTTTGGCACGAACGGAAGCCTTTGCTGATTTCGCATTTGGCGGAGGACGCGGAATTCGTGCGGCGTGAGCTGGCGGTGGGGGCGGGGCTGCTGAGTGCGGTGGCTTTTCCCATCCAAACTGGCGGCGACTTCTTTGGGGTGCTGGAGTTCCTTAGCCGCCGCTCTCTGGAATCCGAGCCGTCCATCCTGAACATGATGATGGCGGTGAGCAGCGAAATCGGGCAGTTCACCCATCGGCGCAGCGCCGAGGCGGCGCTGCGCAAGGCGCACGATGAACTTGAGATGCGGGTGCAACAACGGACCGCCGAACTCAAAACCGCCAACATTAAATTGCACGCGGCCATCAGCGAACGCAAACGTCTGGAGCATGAGTTGCTCGACATTACGGAAAAGGAGCGCCGCCGCTTCGCGCTGGACCTGCATGACGACCTTGGTCAGAAGCTTTCCGGCATCGCGCTCATGACCAAGGGCCTGGAATTGCGCCTGGGCAAGAGCTGCCCCGGTGAATCAGCGGAGGCCGGCAGGATTCACGAACTAGTCCAGCAAGCGATGAATCACGCGAGTGATCTCGCGCATGATCTGGCCACGCTCGACTTTCAGGCCAATTCCCTCGTTGATGCTTTGGCGGGCCTGGCGGTGCATGCCTCCAAATTATTCGGCATCGCCTGCAAGTTTAAGGCGGAAGGGCCTGGTCCGGTCCTGGATCCAAATTCGGTCAGGCAATTATACAAGATCGCCCAGGAATCCGTTACCAACGCGATCAAACACGGCAAATCCAAAAAGGTGACCATTCACCTCACCACCCATCCGCGCGAACTTGAGTTGAGCGTTCAAAACAGCGGCACGCCATTCCCGGATTTGCGGGGGCGCGAAGGTGGAATGGGCCTCCGCATCATGCAATACCGGACCAGCCTGTTAAACGGGACGTTGGAGATCAAAGGCCAGGGCGCAAGAGGAACCTTGGTCACTTGCACCGTGCCGTTCGCTGAGGCAGCCGCTGAGAAGGGTTCGCCTGAATAAAAACTCCCGGGCGGGTTCCTGCCCGCCCGGGATGCAGGGTTGATTGAATGATCGCCTGGCCTCGCTATTCGAGCGTGGGCTGCACGTCGAAGACGAAGGTTTCTTCCCGTCCGCCGGCACTGGATATCTTGCCGCTCAGCACGGCGGCGTCTTCGCCCACCGAGCCGGGGCCGTTCACAGTGGATTTGAAGCCCCCTTTGGACCCAATTTTGGTGGTCGTGAACCCCTGAACGTCAAATGTCGCACTGGCTTCGGCATAAGAATACTGAGCGATGCTGTATTCCGTTCCCTTAACGTCTCCTTTGGTGTTGGCTTTAGACGATTCTACCGCGGCCAGGGTCTGGTTACTGAAGGCGGAGGAAACGTCAGTGTCCTGGTTTTGATGATTCACCACATTTCGCAGAACGACCATGGTGTCACCTTGCCAATCCATCGGCACAAGCAGAATTAACCGCGTGCTTTTCTGACCGCCCAGCGAAGCGACAATATCTTTGGTGGTGATTTTCACTTTCTTCGCCATGCTGCTGCTCTCTGTTTGACTGCCCTGCACGTAGCCGGTCAGAGCGATGTTCAGTTTCTGAGCGCTGACAATTCCACTGGTTTGTTCCTGTCCCGACACTTGGACAATGGTTGCGACAAGGACAACCCCACATGCGAGTTTGGTTATTTGCATCATAGTTGTGTTTTCTTTTTAAGTTTCTCGAAGGCTGACACCGCGCTTTCGGCGGCGTGCCAGCTTTGAACAAAAGGAATATGAAGCATTGCCGCGCCTTGAGTATGGGGCTTCATCCATCCTTTTGCCGCGCGCAGAACCCATTTCGGTGGGGGGCGCAGACCTACCCGGAAATCATTCTTCCGGCAAAGAACCAGCCGCTTTGCGCCGCAGTTGGCTTCCCACCGGGCATGGCCTTCCTGGATCCCTGGTTTCCCGGAGGCCTTTAGTGCTTTATTTCCGAGACAATCACGCCCAGTTCACCACGTTCCAGCCAACCGGTGCCCCGGCTCACTTGCACGAGCAGATAGTGATCGCGGGCGCGCAAGACCCGAGCGGATTCTCCGGCGGCCAGCCTGGTGATGGCCTGGGACTCGGCGGTGGGGGTGAGCCGCAGCCAGGTGTCCTTCTCCAGCACAAAGCCAAGGCGGGAACGAGAATGCACGCCTACCTGGGCCGGCACGCTCAGCAGGAAAACCATGAGACCCAGGGCGGCTAAACCATGCTGCCACGCGCGGCGGCGCCAGCGAAGAATGCCAGGCAACGTGGCCGCCGCCACGGCCGCCCAAAGACTCACGCCGGTGATCCACGCCCACCAACTGGCAGGCAGCCAGGTGGAGATTACCTCGTGCCAGCCAAGTTGTGGGGTTTCCAACTGGGCGATTTTGCGCGCGTAACGCAGGTTGTTACGGGCCGCTTCGTCCAGGGAATCGAGCCAGAGAGCCTGTTCCCACGCCACTATGGCATGGCCGGTCCGTCCCCGCTGCCATTCCGCATTGCCCAGGTTTTGCAGCGCGCCGGGCGAGGGCTCCCGCCCAGCCAATTCCCGGAAGGCGCGCGCGGCCTGCGCGTAATCACCGGCGCGATACGCGGCGGTGCCCTGGCTGAAGAAATCGGCATCCGCGGCGACGCACGTCCACGCCAGCGCCCACAGCAACACTGTTAGTTTGGTCCCCTTCATGGCCGCAGGCGCTCCTCCAAAAAAGCCAGCACGCGCTCAATGTCTGAACGGGCAGCCAGCAGTGTTTCCTGGTCTCCCACCAGGCCGCCGAATTGCCGTGCATCGACCAGATCGAAAATCCGGCGCACCGCCTGCCCTGCGGAGCCGGTGCGAACTCTCTCGGGAAACAGGCTGAGCACATCCGCGCCGACCAGCGCTCGCGGTTCCGCCGGAAAGAACGGGGCGCAACCGGACCGCATCGCCCGGACCGCCGACTCCGCAAATCGAAAAGCATCCCCCGCCGCCGCGAATTTTTCCAGCTCGCCCCAGTGGCGCCGCATCGCCCGCCTCGCCCGCCGCCGCACCAACACTTCAGGATGTTGCTCGAAATAGCGCCGCCGCCGGTCCCAGGCCACCAGTCCTAGAAAAGCGACGCCGGGCAGCAATTGGAGCCAAGGGAACCACGGACGCTCCTGGACCGGGGTGAGGCTGGCGGCGATTCGACCGGTGGCGCCGGCCAAATCGGCCAACTGCAACGTCTCCACCTCGTCTTCCGGAATCGTTGCGTCATCCGGCAGCGGAGACGGACCCGCCGGGCCGCCGGGCCGCACGGTCACGGGAACCGACGGGATGGTCAGTTCGACATACGATTCGGTGCCTGGATCAAAATAGGCAAAGGGAATCGCGGGGGTGACCGTCGCTTCATCCGAGAGCGGAATCAAAGTGAAATTGAAGGAGGCGAATCCTTGCAGGTGTTGCACCTGGGGCGGCACCGGTTCGAGGGGGGCGGCAAACACCTGCCATTGTTTGTGGCGCGGCGGTTCGGGTGGAACGAGCCGGGCAAGATTGCCGGTGCCCCGCACGATGGCCGTAAGTTTGAGCGGCTGCCCAACCTGCACCATGTTGGTGGAGAGCCGGGGAGGATCCACTGTGAAAGAGCCCACGGCCCCTTTGAATCCCGGCAGCACCCCGGTCTTGGGCAGCGGGCGAACCTGGAGCGTGAGGGGGTCCGAGTCGAGCAAAGAAAACTGCGGCGGTCCGCCCGCGAGGGTGACCGTTCCCCCGCTTATCACGATGGGTCCGGAAAACCGGCTGCTCGCGGTGTAGCCCTGGGCAAAAATGGAAATCTCACCGGAGGCGATCGGGGTGACGAACGCTTCGTAGATGTAGGTTGAGACGGAGGGACCGCCGGAAGGGTTGGGCAGCCCCTCGATGCGTTGGCGCACAGAACTTTGGTCGGCCACAAATCCGTCTCCAATGAAGCGGACATACGCCAGGCTTTGGGAGAACCCGTTGGTGTCACTGGGGAGTGACAGGCGCGCGCGAACGGCCTGGCCCACAAAAAGATTGGTGGTGGGGAATTCAAGATAAAGCAGTTGCGGTTGGGAGGCGGAGGTGGGTGGGAGGTTCACCACCTCCAGCGTCGTGGCGGGGATGGCGACCGTGCGGCCATAAACTTTGGTCTCAAATCCCGGCACCGTGTAGCGGCCGGCCGCTTTGGGAATTGCACGATAGAGGATGGTGGTGCGAGGCTCCAGGCCGACAGCGCTGGGCTGAAGCACCTGGCCGCGGCCGCCGGCGCGCAGTTCCAGGCCGGGGATCTCTGGCAACCGATCCGGCCAGGCGACCGCCGCCTCCAGGGCGTTGAGCACCACGCGATAGGTGGCCTGGCCGCCGGGACTGATGACGCGCGGCTCGAAACTGACGATCGGCTTGACCGGTGACTGCACATCGATTCGCGGCTGGGAAAGCATGAGCGTCATCAGGGGGTCGGGCGCGGCGGCCGCATTGGTGGAAGGCGTTTGACTGCGCGCGACCCCGCCGGTCACCAGCACCAGCGCAACCGCCACCACTCCGCGGGTGGTCCGCACGCACGACTTCATGGTTAATTCCTGTCGCATTTACCAGGTGGGACGGTTTCGATCACGCGGTTGGCCTTGGGAACCCTCGCCCATGGGCAGGCGCCGCTCCTTGTCCAACCGGAAGGCCTCCAGGAGCCAACTGGCTTGTTCAGGTGAAAGCTTCATTTCCTTGCCTTCTTTGGTCGGCCCTTCTTCTCTGCCTTCCAGGTCTTTAGGTGACGGGTCTCCTTCCTCCTCTTCCTCTCCGGCCGCCCCCGGCGGCATATTCTCCGCCGGGATTTGGCCTTTTAGCTGTTTCATTTTGTCGCCCAGCTCCTGTTTCATGTTGCCCAGCATGCCTGCCATCTGCTGCAACTCGCGCAAGCTGTCCACCAGGCGGGCGATGTTTTGATCCACAATCCCGGCGTTTTCCCGGGCGGCGGCGTCCTTGGGATTCAGTTCGCAGGCGGATTTGAAATCCCCGGACGCTCGCTGCCAGCGATTGAGGGCGCCGCCGTAAGCCTGGGTGGCCTGGCGCACCGCCTTGATCGCGGCATTTAACTCTTTTCGCACCCCCCGGCCGAGCAAGTAAGCATTCACCATCCGCTGCAAATCTTTGGTCTCCAGCGCATCCGCGGCGGTTTGCACAGCCCCCTGGCCGCTCTCGGCGATGGCCGTTCCCCGTTGCCGTGTCGGTTTGGCGGCCGGACCTTTCTTGAGTTCCTCCAGCCCCTGCCGGAAACGCACATGGCCCAAATTATAGAGGGCGTGCGGCTGCAACGCTTCCGCCTGCCTGGCCAGGGCCGACTCCAGCAGTTGCTCCGCCTCGCGCAGCTTCCCTTGCTCCAGTTGCTGGGTGCCGGCATTGTAAATCTCACGCGGCTCGGCGTTGCCGGACCATTCGGCTGCCGCCGCCTGCGTGCCCGTGCCCGCCAGTGCGGCGAGGGCCGCCGCCGCGAACCACAAACTCGCCCCGGCCTGATGAAGCGGGCGCGAGCGGCGCCGGGTGCCCATGAGCGATTCGGCCACCAACAGCATTAGCACCAAAGCCAGCGGGAAGTGGAAACGGTCGATACCCAATTTGCGAGCGGGACCAGCCCCCAGGGCAGGCTTGAGATTCTCGGCGGCGAGCCGCACCCGGGTGAGTCCCTCGCCCAAGGGACCGAGCGGGTAATAGGCGCCCTGGGTGGCTTGCGCGATGGCCTGGAGGGTCGGCTCATCCAGCCGGCTGCGCACGACTTCGCCCCGGGCATCCCGCAGCAGTTCCAGCCGGCCTTGTTCGTTGAGCACCTGGATTTCACTTCCAGCCGGCGTGCCCACGCCTACCGTAAACGCCACGACCCCTTGTTGGGCCAGTTTTTCAGCCGCCTTCACCCCGCCCTTTTCCAGATCCTCACCGTCCGTGACCAGCACCAGGAGTTTCTGCCGCTCGCCCTTTTCCGCCGCCCTGAACGCTTCGTCCAGCGCCCGCCCGATATCTGTGCCGGGAATTGGAATCGTCTTCTCGTCAATCGACATCAAGGCTTCGCCAAAGGCCGTGTAATCATACGTGAGCGGGCATTGCAGAAACGCCTGGCCGGCGAAAGCCACCACTCCGACACGGCCACGCCCCACCCGCTGAACATAGTCCAGGATGGCGAGCTTGGCTCGTTCCAGGCGATTGGGAGCAATATCCGCCGCGAGCATGCTGCGGGAGCAGTCCAGGAGGAATACCGTATCTTTGCCCAGCGCCTGACCCGCTTCCGATGTCTGCCCCCATTGGGGTCGGGCGAGCGTCAGGCCGAGGCCGCCCAGGGCGAGCAGCAGCAGCGCCTCTTTTGCCGCTCGGCGCGTTGGGCTGTGGGAGGCGGTGAGCCGTTCCAGGACTTGCGGGTGAGCGAGCCGGGCGAGTTGCCGCCGGCGAGCCCAGGCGGAGTAACGCTGCAACGCGAACAGGGCGGCGGGGCCGAGCACGGCCAGCCAGAGCCACTGGGGCTCGGCAAAGTGCGGATTGGTGAAGTTCATGCCCATGCCCTCCCCGGCCTTTCAGCAGTGCGGTTCATGGCACCCTCCGCAGCCGGGTATTGGCCAGCAGCCATTCCAGGCTCAGCAACCCCAGGGCCGCGAGCAGCGGCCACTGAAAGAGGGGGCGGTAACTTGTAAACCGCCGCAGCTTGATTTCCGTTTTCTCCAATTGATCGATTTCCCGGTAGATGCGCTCCAGCTCGTGACGGTTGGTGGCACGGTACGATTTCCCCCCCGAGAGGACGGCCATTTTCCCCAGCACCGCATAGTTGGCCGGCTGAAGCATCATGCCTGGCCTGACACGGCCGGCGGCATCCAGCACCAATTTGCCGGTGGCGGGGTCAAACGCCGGCAGTTCACAAGGCTGTTCGACGCCGATGCCGATGGTATAAATCCGGATGCCCAGCGCGGCCGCCAACTGCGCGGCGGGCACGGGTTCAATCTCGCCCTGGTTGTTGTCGCCATCGGTCAGGAGAATGATGATTCGGCTTTTGCTGTCCCTGAGGGCCTGGAGGCGTTTGGCCCCGGCGGCGGCGGCATCGCCAATCGCCGTGCCCAGGTCGCGGATCATGCCCACGTGCAGGCGTTTTAGATTATCAATCAGCCAGTCGTGATTCAAAGTCAGCGGGCTGGCCAGGTAAGGCACGGCGGAAAACACAATCAGCCCCAGGCGGTCACTGGGGCGTTTGCGGACAAAGTCCTCCAGCACCCCGGCGGCAATGTCAAAGCGCGAGATACGCTCTTCCGTGCCGCCCATGTCCAGCGCCATCATGGACCACGACAAGTCAGTCACGAGCATGATATCGACGCCGCTCGCCTGAGTTTCCGTATGATCGTTGGCAAAGCGGGGTCCGGCCAGGGCCACGATGCACAATCCGGTGCCCAGCAGCCGCAGGAAGATCAGGAACCGCCCCGCGGCGGCCCGCGCGGCGGCGCCCGCCGGCCGGGCGACTTCCGCGCTGGAAAACCGCAGCGCCGCCAGTTTGCCGGCCCGCCCCACCCAAAACGCGTAAACCGGCAAAAGCGCCAGCAGCACCAGGATCCAGGGATGCTGAAATTCAAGGTTGCCGCTCATGCGCCTTTCCGGTTTCGGCGGCCTGCCTCAGTTCCTCCAGCCGCTTCTCCGAAACCTCAATAAGCTGCAAAGCCTCCGTGACGGGGTCTGATCGTTCAGCGGGCGGGTCGGAGGCAAATTTGCGCTCGTCACAGCCCTGCAGGAACCCCGCCAGGCGCTGGGCCAGCGGCGTGTCAATGTTCCCGGTGGCGCGCAGGGCAGCCACGAACTCGCGCGTCGTCATTTCCTGGCCCGGCAGGCCAAACACCTGGACGAGGTACCGTCGAGTGGTCTGCGACAGGTGGCTGAGCATCAGCCCGGTATCCGGCTCTTGCGAGATGGCCTCGATGTCGCGCTGGGCCTGCAGCGCCGGGGGAGTCACTGGAGCGGGGAGCGGCCGGCGCAGGTACCAGGCCAGCGCGACGGTTCCGGCCAGCAGCAATCCGCCGCCGGTAAAAAACCACATCCGGTGTTGCTCCCAAAAAGCGGGAGGCAACTGCGCGCGCGGCGGCCGCAGGGCGGGCAATTGGGAAAACTCGCTTGCTTCAGCGGCGGCGCGGGCGCCAATGACCTGCACCGCCAGCACCACGAGCACGGCCCACCGGGCGCGGCGACCAAGGGGTTTCATGCGCGCCTCCTGCCGCGGCGGGTTTCAAAGAATCGTTGCAATACCGGCGCGGATGGTTCGTGCGTGTTGAAACGCAACGTTTCAATCCCGGCGCGCCGCAGCGCCCGGTCCAATTCCTCCAGGCGGGCGGTGTTAACGGCCGCAAACCGTTCACGCACGGCGCTCCGGTTGGAATCCAACTCCAGCAACTCCCCGGTTTCCGCGTCTTCGATGGTGAGCAGGCCCGCATTGGGCAGCACGCTTTCCAGCGGATCGTGCAAGTGCAGGCAGACCAGGTCGTGCCGCCCATTAGTCAGGCCTAACTCGTCCAGTGTGCCCCGGGTGCCGGGTTGCTGTCCCGCCGCCCCGAGATCATGCAAAAAATCCGTGAGCAGAAATACAAAGGAGCGCCGGGGCAGCACCCGGTTCAAAAACGCCAAAGCGGCGGGAACGTTCGTGCCGGTGTGGCGGGGCTCGAAGGCGAGCATCTCCCGCAAGATGCGGAGGATATGCCGGCGGCCCTTCCTCGGCGGCAGAAACAGCTCCACCTGGTCCGAGAACAGCAGCAGGGCGACCTTGTCACTGCTGCGGGAGGCGGAAAACGCCAGGGTAGCCGCCACTTCCGTGGCAAACTCGCGCTTGGTCTGAAGCGATGAACCAAAGCCGGAGGAAGCGGATACATCCAGGGCCAGAACCGTGCCCAACTCCCGTTCCTCGCGGTAACGTTTTACAAATGGGCGCCCCATCCGGTAGGTCACGTTCCAATCAATGTCACGCACCTCATCTCCGGGCATGTATTCCCGCAGCTCTTCAAAATCCATTCCGCGGCCTTTGAAGTGGCTCAGGTAGGCCCCCACCATCGTGTCGTTGACCAGGCGGTTGGTGCGCAGTTCAACCCTCCTGACGGCGGCGAGCAGTTCGGAAATGGTCATGGGGCGCGGAAGCGTCTGGCCGGTTCAGGGAACCGGCACCGCGTTGAAAATCTTCTTGATGATGGCGTCGGTGGTTACCGCCTGGGCTTCAGCCTCATACGTGAGGATGATCCGATGGCGCAGGACATCCGGACCGATCGCCTTGACGTCCTCCGGCGTGACATAAGCCCGGCCCTGGAGCAGCGCCCAGGCTTTTGCCGCCAGGGTCAGATAAATCGTCGCTCGCGGCGAGGCCCCGAATTGGATGAAGTGCTTGATGTCGATTTTGTACTGCTCGGGTTTGCGGGAGGCGAACACGAGGTGAACGATATAGTCGCGCACCTTGGTATCCACGTGAATCTGGTCCACGAGCTGCCGGGTGCGTAAAATCTCGTCCAGTCCAACCACCGGCTGGACGTTCATTTCCGGAGCGGTGAAGGCCATGCGGTCAAGAATCAGGCGTTCCTCGTCGTATGACGGGTAGTCGAGCAGCACCTTGAACATGAACCGATCCACCTGCGCCTCCGGCAATGGGTAAGTGCCCTCCTGGTCGATGGGGTTCTCCGTGGCCAGCACCAAAAAAGGAGCGGGCAGGGGCATGGTCTCGCCGCCCAGTGTGACCTGCCGTTCCTGCATGGTTTCGAGCAGCGCGGATTGGACCTTGGCCGGGGCGCGGTTGATTTCATCCGCCAGGACGAAGTTGGCGAACACGGGGCCTTTCATGGAGTGATACTTCCCGTCCTGCGGGCTGTAGATCAGGGTTCCCACGATGTCGGCGGGCAGGAGGTCCGGGGTGAATTGTATGCGGTGAAAGGAGGCTTGAATGGCGTTGGCCAGAATGCGCACGGAAAGCGTTTTCGCCAGGCCGGGCACCCCCTCCAGTAGAACGTGGCCATTTGCCAGCAGTCCCACCAGCAGACGGTCCACCAGGGTTTCCTGGCCCACAATGACCCGGCCCACTTCCTGTCGCAGCCGCCGAATCCACGTGGCCGCACCCTGCACCTGTTCACCTAGTGGTGTGCTCATAAATTCAAGAATCTAGCAGGGTTACGCCGCGACTCAAGGATGGAGCACGCCTGACAGGGTTACTTAAAATTCAGGCCGGGTGGGTCCGGCCCGGACCGGGGCACCGGGGCTGCCCGACCGCAGGGGGCGCCAGGCGTGGCCCGGCGGGTCGGCACAGACTGGCGGGAGCCCGATCATCATCTGGTTTATTTGCTGGAGACCTTCATCGACCCGGAACGGTTCCGCGGCACCGGTTATCGAGCCGCCAACTGGATTCATCTGGGGTTGAGCCGGGTTGGGCAGGCTTCCACGTCCTCCCGGCAGAGAAAACCGGTCAAGCCCACCGGACCTGGGGAAAACTTGCCGCTTCAAACGAGCGATCGCGCGCAAAACCGGCAAAAACGTCGATAGTTGTCGGTGTTTATCCCCATCTGAGCTCCCGCTCCATTGTGGCATGAGATCTGCTTATCTGACCCTCACGCAATCGACGTTTCCAGCGTTCCCTTGGTTTTGGGTGTTGCGCCCGCAGGGGCGCGGCGTGGTTCAGGCGGCATTGGTTCGCATTAACGAATGGAACATTTATGGACGAAAAACGGATTCTGATAGCAGATGCTGACCCCGGGGCTATTGAGGCCTTTTGTCGGGCGTTGGGTGACCAATGGACCATCGCCAGCGTCGGGAGCGGCATGGAAGCCTTGGCGGAAATGAAGGAACGCCCCTACCATGTGCTGGTTGCGGACCTTAACCTGCCGGAGCTCAAAGACGCCGAGTTGCTCAATAAAATCCGCAGCAAATACCCCAAGACGGTTCGCATCATTGCGGCGGCGGAGGCCGATCGGGAGCGGGTCGTGAAGCGCGCGTTGGGTGCTCACCAGTTCCTGCAAAAGCCATTTGACCCCTCCGCCATCAAGCCGGCCATCGAACGCGCCCTCGCGCTGGACATGTGGATCAACAACGATCGGTTACGGGAACTGGTTTCCCGGGTGCGAACTCTCCCCACCGTCCCGTCAGTGCATCTGGAGATCACCGCAGCGCTCATGTCAGCCAACACGACGACGACCGAGGTCGGCGCCATCATCGCGCAGGACATGGGGATGATGACCAAATTGCTGCAGGTGGTTAACTCGGCTTACTTTGGCCTGCCCCAAATGATCACCGACCCTGACGAAGCCGTCGCCATTCTGGGCTTCGAAACAATCAAATCGATGGTGATTGCCATCAAGCTCCTGGGCTTCTATGACAGAATCAAGCCCGGCAGTTTTTCCGTC
>JBBQYD010000024.1:0-21299 GCA_038209025.1 Verrucomicrobiota bacterium
GGCAACCGCCACAAAATCCTCGCCGCTTCCTGTCCCGCCGGCCCGGCCTTCGAGGGTGGGCGCATCACCTGCGGCATGCCCGCTCTCCCCGGGGCCGTTGAACGGGTCCGCCTCAGCCCGGGCGGTCTCCAAGACTTCAAAGTCATCGACGACCTCCCGCCGCAGGGCATCTGCGGCTCCGGCCTCGTCGATCTGCTCGGCGAATTGGTCCGCACCCGGCGCATCAATCCCCTGGGCCGTTTCCACGATGGCAGCGGAAGAATCGTCCTCGCCAACGGTGCCGAACCCGTCTTCCTCGCCGAACGGGACATCAACGAACTGGCCCAGGCCAAAGGCGCGAACGCCGCCGGTTTGCGCATCATTTTCGAAAAATACGGCCTCCGCTTTGATGAGCTCCAGGTGTTCTACCTGGCCGGGGGGTTCGGACGCCACCTGGACATCGAAGCCTCCAAACGCATCGGCCTGATCCCCAACCTCGACAACGGCAAGATCGTGCAAGTCGGCAATGCCGCCATTGAAGGCGCCTGCCTCGCGCTGCTCTCCCGCCAGCGCAGGCAGGAATTGGAAAACCTCGTTCGCACCGTCGAACATGTCGGTCTGGAAACCCATCCCGCGTTCTTCGATTTCTTTGTCGAAGGCTGCCAGTTCCAGCCCCTCGAATCCTCCGCCAGCGCCAGCCTATCCCTGTAGCATGGCCGTCCTGCCCCCTGCCCGCCCTTCACGCTTCCCGGCCGCGAACGGTCCGGATCGGCTGCGCTACTTGATCGCGTAGAACCCCGCCTGCAGGTGCGAGTACCAGAACAATTCGACCACGCTGAATCCCGCTTGCGTGAGTAGCTGGAGGTGCTGTTCAACCGTGATGGGAAAAAACTCCGTGCCGTAGCGGGCGAGGTGTTTGTCGGCCTCTTCTGTGGTTCGCCCATGGGCGACCATGAATGACTTCCATCCCTGCAAGCCAACACGCGCGCCTTCCGCGGTCCTGGGGGCCGCGTTTTCAAAGGACACCAGCAACCCTCCCGGCCGGAGGGTATGGAAGCAGGTTTGCAGGGCCTCGAGCCGCGCCGGTTCTTTCAGGTAATGATGGCATTGGACCGCTGTAATGACGTCCGCCGCGGCCGGCGCGAGATGGCGGCCAAGCTCAGCGCTTCCGCACGGGGGCAGGAACGTGAGACCATTCTCCGGCGTTCCCGCCAGGCGTCCGCGCGCCTGCGCAAGCATCGCCTCGGAGGGATCCGCCAGGACGAATCGCGTATCTGGAAAGACGGGCCGCGCCTGTTGGACGAGGTGCCCGGTTCCGCAGCCGGTATCGACCCAGCAGGTCACGTCCGGCTTGACGACGTTGACCAGCCGAATCACCTGGCTGTGAAACGTTTCGTAGAACGGAATCGTTTGCCGGACTTTCAGGTCGTATTCGCAAGCCCGATAAGAGGTCGAATTATCCATAACGCAACAGCAGCTTGCTCATTTCAGGAGAAGTGTCAATTCCGTGAATGATGCTGGAGGGTGTCCGCCACAGTTCTTGCTGGAAATTTCCGCCCTTCCGTGTTCCCCTGTCATCAACCGCCATGCAAACCTTTCATCGCCTGAAAACAGATTGCTCCAACCTCCTCCGGTTGACGGTCCGGCGCCTATGCGCCGCCGCTTGGCTGACGATTCTCGGTGCCGCCTGCGCGGTGGGTGCGCCGGAGGCTGCGCCCGCCCTCAAAGCCGGTTTCGCCGAGCGCGACATCACGCCGGACATCGGCATGGAAGTGCCGGGAAACTACGGGAAAAGCTATCACCGCTCATTTCACGACCCGTGCAAAGTCCGAGCCGCGGTGTTTGATGACGGGAAGCAGCGGATGGCGGTTGTCGGCGTGGATTTACTGTTCATTTCACGCCATATCGTGACTGAGGCGCGCGCGGAAATTCAAAAGCGTTGCGGCATCCTGCCCGCGGGGGTGCTCATCGGCGCATCGCACTCGCATTCGTCCGGCCCGATCGGGATGGGCGAGCCAGGTGATTACGATAACGCATCCCCGCTGGTCAGGTCCCTGGCGACCGAAAAGAGCATCGTTTCCAATCCCGGTTACACGGCGTTGCTCAAACGGCAAATCGTGGAAGCCGTGGTGGACGCGGACGGCGCCCGCGTGGACGGCAGGCTGGCGGTTGGCTTTGGCCAGGAGGACCAGGTTTCCTTTAACCGCCGCCTGCGGATGAAAAACGGCCTCACGTTTTCGCATCCCGGGGTTGGCAATCCGGATATTCTCGGTTATGCCGGGCCAATCGATCCGCAAGTTGGGGTCGTGGGCGTATGGGACATGCGGGGCACGTTGCTGGGCTGCCTGGTGAATTTTTCGTGTCACGCGACAACGAGTCCCGGCGGCATCTCCGCCAATTGGATTTGGGCAATGCAGCAGACCTTGCGGGGCGCCACCGGCGACGCGTCTTTGCCGGTGGTGTTCCTGCAGGGCGCCTGCGGCGACGTCACGCAGGTGGACAACCTGGCGAAATTTCAGAACCCCGCCGCCGAGGACTGGTGCCAGCTGGTCGGGGGCCGGGTCGGTGCGGAAGCCTATAAGACCTTGCTGCTGATCCGGCGCGGGGCCACCAACCATATTCCCCTGGACGTGCGCCAGCGGGTATGGAGCATCAAACGCCGTGCGCCCACGCCTGAGAAGGTCAAACGGGCGCTCGAACTGGTTCAGCGGGACCCAAAAGCAACTGACGTGACGGAGTGGACATTCGCCAAGGAAACCGTCCTGCTCGACGCGCTGATGACCTCCCGTCCCGAGGTCGAGGTGGAAGTCCAGGCCCTGCAAATAGGCCCCCTCGTGCTGGTATCCAACCCGGCTGAATACTTTGTGCAATACGGCCTCGATATCAAGCGGGGCAGCAAGTTTCCCTTCACGTTCCCAGTGGAACTGGCCAATGGTTGCGTCGGTTACGTGCCCACCGAGGAGGCGTTTGGCCCGGGTGGTGGCGGTTATGAGACGCGGATGACATCCTACAGCAACCTGGAAATAACCGCCGGCCGCCAGTTTGCAGACACCGGCATTGAGCTGGCGAATGAGATGAGGCCGGGTCCCATACCCCTGCCGCCGCCCGCTCCGGCGTTCCGCGCGCCCTGGGCGTATGGCAACGTGCCGCCCGAGTTGAGATGACGAGGATCAGGCAAGCCTGATCTTTTCCAGAGCGTGCCGGACCCGGGTCAATTCCTCGCGCGCTCGATCGATGAGCGGCAACACGTCGGCCAGGGACCAGTTCCTGGCGGTTTGCTCGATTTCGTCACAGAGCGCCGCGAGGTGGCGCGCGCCGAGACTGCTGGCGCTGCCTTTAAGACTGCTGGCGGCGCTGAAGGTCCGGACCATCGAGGTGTAATCATTTTGGGTGACAGCGGTTTCCAGAAGATCGATTTGTTCCGGCGCTTCGTTGAGAAAGAGATCAATGAGCGGGGCGAGCGGATCGGGTTTGCCGGGCAGCCTCAGCTGGCGCAAACTCGCGATGACGACCGGGTCAATGACCTCTTCGAGAGCTTTTTGGGAGGCGCGGTCAGCCAGCCCACGGTGCAGTGCGGCCTCTAATTCGGGCAACTCGACCGGCTTGCTGATGTAATCGTCCATTCCCGCCTGCACGCACTTTGCCCGGTTGTCGGCCTTGGTGTTGGCCGTCATCGCGATGATATAGGAGCGCCGCACCGGATCCTGCTGCCCCTCGACTTGCTTCTCGCTTTCACGAATCTGCCAGGTTGCCTCGTAGCCGTTGACTTCCGGCATCTGGCAGTCCATGAGGATGATGTCATAGGGGTTGAGCCTGACGGCCGCGAGCACTTCCGAGCCGTCGGCCACGACATCAGCCTGGTAGCCGAGTTTTTCCAGTTGCCTAAGCGCCACCTCGCGGTTGAGGGGCGAGTCCTCGGCAATGAGTATCCGAACCCGCCTGACCGGCGGGTCCTGGGAGAAAGTCGCACTTGGAGTCATAAGATTTCAGGTTACTGGTTTGGCTTGGCCATATCAGACATGCTGGTTTCCGACGGTAAGACCGGCGAGGGGTTCTGTAAAGCCCCTGCGTGGCGCAGGGGTATCACGAGGTCCATCGCGCACTGGTTTCCATGCCTGGCCATGTGGAGGTTTGAAAGGTTGGTTCAGCCCGTGGCGCCGGGCTCAGCCGGCGGCGAGAGGGAATCCCGCCTGGCTGCCAATTCATGCTTCACCGCTTCAAAAGCCTGTTCCAGCGCGGGCAGCATGGCGGCGAGGCGCTCACTCGGTCCGTGCTGGGCGAGGTCCTCGATGCGTTGCGCCAGTTCCTGGACGCGGCATGCCCCCACATTGCCGGCGCTGGACTTGATGGGATGCACGGCCCTTTGGACCCCCTCAAGGTCTCCGGCTGCTTGCGCGGCGCAGGCTTCGGCAACCTTGGTCCCCGCATACTCGATGAAAAGGTCGATCATTTTGATTACGAACGCGTTGTCTCCGAGTCGGTGCAGGCGCTGCAAAGCGTCCGGATTCAGGTTTTTCGCTTCCTCCATAAGTGGTGATTCAGTTGGGCGTTGGTCGAGGCAACAGTTTCTCGATGGCGGTGAGCAGCAGCGTCTCATCCACAATCGGCTTGGCAACGTAATCATCGAAGCCAAGGCCCAGGAATTCTTCCCGGTCGCCAGCCATCGCATGGGCGGTCAGCGCAATGACGGGGAGGTCGTGAAGCTGTTCATCAGCCCGGATTCGCTTGAGCACTTCCGTGCCATCCATCTCGGGCAGAGATACGTCCAGCAGGACGAGGTCAAACTTCTGTTGCTTCAACCCGTCCAGCGCCGTGAAGCCGTTGTCATAGTCAGTGACCTCGTAAAGGGATTCGAGAATGACCCTCACCAGGAGGCGATTATCGGGATTATCTTCAACAACGGCGATGCGTTTCATGGCGATGGTTTACTCAGATGGCCGCTCCGGGGCGCGGTCTGCGCCTTGCCGGGCGCTTGTGGCGCAGGCCGGCGGGTGTTCGGTGCGGGGGTTGTCATTCGCCATCGAAGTCGCCCCCAAGTGCGCGACTTCGATGCTCAGGAGGCAAACGTCATCGGCCATCGGCGCGCCGCCCGCAAAGCTGCGGACGCCCGCAACCAGGGCGTCGCATAGTTGCGTCGGCGGCAGGTTCAGGTTGTCGCGAGCGGCCGCCAGCAGGCGGGTTTGTCCGTATTCCTCCTCTCCGTCGATATCCGTGGCTTCGAACAAGCCATCTGTAAAAGCGAGGATGACATCGCCTTCAGTCAATTGACATTCACTGGCGGTGTAGGCGGCGTCATCGAAAAGGCCCAAGGCCGGGCCGGGGAGGGAAGGGAACTGCAGCGGTTCGGCCAGGCCTGCCCGGCGCTGGAGATGAAACGGATGGGGATGGCCGGCGGTGGCGTAGCTGAGTCTGCCCTTCGCCGCATCCGCGACGAGGTACAAGGCCGTGGCGAACATCGGGCTTTGGGAGGCTCTGAGGAGCGTTGTCAGGCGGCGGTTCATTTCGGAGAGAAACTGGCCGGGGTCGGCGGCGCGCGCCCCCGCGTTATCCACCAGCGCGCGCACCATGGCCGTGACGAGGGCCGAGCGCACGCCGTGCCCCATGACATCACAGACGAACACCGCCGCCTGGGTGTCGGAGATGGGCAACACACTGAAGAAGTCGCCGGCCAGGTCGGAGGCGGGGAAGAACCGGTGGCAGAAGCGGAAGGCGGATTCCGTGGGAGCCGCGGAGGGCGGGAATGCCGGGTAGGAGTCCGGGAGCAGGGAAAACTGCAGGTGGCGGGCCATTTCCAGATCGATGCGCATCTGGGCATTGTAGCTGGCGATTTGTTCGGCGAGACGTTTCTGGGTGATGGCATTTCGCAGGGCCCGCATGACCGGCGGGGCGTCGATGCCGGCTTTTGGCAGATAGTCGCTGGCACCGCGTTTCATGGCTTCGACCGCGACAGTTTCGTTGCCACTGCCCGTGAGCATAATGACCGCCGCCCGCCGGTCGGCGGGCAACTCCCGGATTTGCGCCAGGAGCTGCAGGCCGTCGGCCCCGGGCAGGTGGTAGTCGAGCAGCACCAGGTCGTAAGCGACGCGGCGAAGTTCGACCATCGCCTTTTCAGCCGAATCCGCCCATTGGGCGACGCAGGCGAATTCGGACCCCAGGGAGAGGATGAGTTGCCGCAGGAAGTGGGCGAACACGGGATCGTCGTCCACAATCAATAGCGAAACCGGGGTGTTTTTCATGATTTCCTGGCCGGCTCGGGTCCGATGTCATTCCGCAAATAGCGGCGAAGAATGCGGGCCAAGTCAGCTTCAAAAGTATCCCCTTTCTTGACAACATCCGCAACGGTCTGCCGCAGTTGATACGATTCCGATGCCGACAACTCCCTGGCGGTCACGATTACGACCGGCAGGAGCAGGAAACGGGGCGTTGACCGGATGTGATTCAGGAACGTCATTCCATCCATCACGGGCATCATTAAGTCGAGCAGGACGAGGTCGGGCGGGAACGTTTCCATCAGTTCAAGGGCGGCGCGCCCGTTGCCGGCTGTGCGAAACTCACAGGGTTCGTCCTCCAGGTAGGCCGCCAGCATCCGGCGGGTGTCCTCCTCGTCGTCAACGATCAGAACACGGGGGGTTTTGCTGGGGAGGCAACGGTGGAGAACCGCGAGCAAATCGGCCCGGGCCACCGGCTTCTGCAACACCTCAACCGCCCCCAGAATGCGGCCCTTGTGTTCGCCAGCCACGATGCTGACGACCACCACCGGAATATCGCGCAGGGCCGGGTCGGCTTTGATGGCGCTTATCACCTGCCAGCCGTCCAGTTGGGGCATCATCAGGTCCACGGTAATCAGGTTGGGGAGGAACTCGCGGGCCATGCGCAGGCCTTGCTCGCCCGACCCGGCGGCGATGGCCTGGCAGCCGAATTCCTCGATGGCATGCGTCAGCAGCGTGCGCGAGTCCAGTTCGTCGTCGATGACCAGCACCAGCTTGCCTTTGCACCCCGTGGGCGGACTGGGGTCCCGCGCCGGTTCACCGGCGGGCACCGGCGCGGGGGTTGACTTAAGATGCGGCCCAAGGTGAACGCTGAAGGTGGAGCCGCGGCCCACTTCGCTGGCGACCTCAATGCGGAAACCCAGGAGCTGGCAGAGCGCTTGCGAGATGGTCAGGCCCAGACCCGTGCCGCCGTATTTCCGTGCCGTGCCGGCCTCGGCCTGTTGAAACGCCTCGAAGATGAGGCCCAGCTTGTCCTTGGGAATGCCGATGCCGGTGTCGATCACCTCCAGCCGTACGGGCTGGTGATCTGCGGGGTCGGTCACGACGCGCACCGTCACACTGCCCTGTTCGGTGAATTTCAGGGCGTTGCCAATCAGATTGATGAGAATCTGCTTCAGCCTTTCACCGTCGGTCAGGAGCGGCGCCACCTGCGCCGGAAGGTCGGCCACCAGGCGGACCGGTTTGTCCCGCACGAGCCCCTCCTGTTGCGCAATGGTTTCGCGGACCAGCACGTCCAGCGCCACCGGCCCGGCCTCAACTTGAACTTTGCGCGCCTCGATCTTTGACAAGTCGAGAATCTCGTTGATCAGGGCCAGCAGGTGCTTGCCGTTGGCCTGGATGCGGTCGAGAAAATTGAGCTCGGTTGAACCGAGATTGCCGGCCTTGTTTTTGAGGAGAATGTTGGCAAAGCCGATCACGGAATTAAGCTGGGTGCGCAACTCATGGCTCATGCTGGCCAGGAAGTGGCTCTTGGTGCGGCTCGCTTCCTCGGCGGCTTCCTTGGCTGCGCGCAACGCTTCCTCGGCGCGCTTGCTGTCCGTGATGTCTCGCGAGATGCCAAAGGTCCCGACGGTTTCGCCGCTCTCGTCCCGCAAGGGCATCTTGGTGCTCAAGACCCACGTGACGGCGCCGTCTGGCCACGTCTCCTTTTCCTCCTTGGTCAGGGGTTCGCCGGTTTTCATCACGCGCTGTTCGTCCTCGTAGGCTTCCTGCGCATGTTCGGCGGCGAAGAAATCGAAATCTGTTTTACCGACAGCGTCTTCGGGGCGGGTCAGGCCGAAAATGCGCAAGTGGGCGCGGCTGTTGCGCAGAAAGCGGCTTTGACGGTCCTTGAAGTAGATGTGCTCTGGCAGATTGTCCATGAGGGTGCGCAGCAGGTAGCGCTCGTAATCCAGCCGCTTGTTTGTATCGCGCAGCGTCTGGGTCATGTTCGCGGCCATAGCCAGGGCGCGCTCCCGGGTGTGGCTGAGGGACCAGGCGATGCCAAACAGGAGCAGGCTGATGAGCGTTCCCGCCGCCGCCACCCACAAGCTGGCGCCACGGTGGCTGGTTGCCTCAAAAGCCGGTTTGGTCGCAAAGCTCAGGATCCACTCGCGGCCTCCCAACCGGACTGGAATCCGGGCCGTGAACAGGGCCTCACTCTGAGGTCTGCCGCCAGCCTGGCCCGCGTCGCTGTCAAACACCAGGCCCCCCGAGCCTGGAGAGCCGGCAGTGCCGGGGGCAAGCGGCATCGCCGCCTCGTCCGGCGGGCTGACGGCTGGCAGGGAGTCCGGGCTGGGTGCCGGGGCTTCAACCCCGGCATCGTAAATGAACAAATGGATTTCCTGGCGCTCGCCTCCCATTACCTTCTCCATGAGGTGCGTCATAATGAACCGGGCGAACACCCAGCCCTCGATGGCGGCCCGGCGCTCCGCCAGATTTCCCGCGGGCATTCCGTTGCGATACACGGGCAGCATCATCATGCAGCCCTCCTGCGGGACGCTCAGGCTGTCTTGAAGCGAAAGGGCGCCGCTCAGTGCGGCCACCCCGGCATCGCGCGACCGCTCCGCCACGGCGCGCCGCTCGATGTCCGTGCCCAGGTTCTGGCCCAGCATGGCGCGCAGGCGCTCTTCAGGTTCGATATACTTGACCACCAGGAGGTCGTCCCGGGCTGCCGGCACCCCGCTCCTGCCATCAAGGCTTCCACTCGCGTTCGTCTTCACCTCGAAGCCGGGTGTTTTGTCCGCGCGCGTAACCTTGAGAAAATGCTCCAGTTTTTCGCGGGGCACGAACGCCACGAAGCCTACGCCATTGATGCCCGGGAAGCGTTTTTCAATGGAGACACTCCGGAGGTAGGCGCGCCATTCGCCACGTTCCACGGAGTAACTGGCGGAGAAAAGTCCCAAGGCTCCGTGCAGGACGTCCTCGTAGATCTGCATGCGCTCAGTCAGCTTTGCCGCGATTCCGCCGGCTGCCTCATCAAATCGTTTGCGGGCTCGAAGCTCCGCATTTTTCCAGGCGATAAACCACCCGCCCGCGCTGGCCAGGAGCGAGATGGCCAGCACTGCCCACGCCACAGGATGCGAAAAAAACGACCGCCTCGGCACCCCTGGCGGAGTGGCCTGGTCAGGTCCCTGGATGGCGCTTTCAGATTTCATGAGGAGCCTTGACTCTAATCATGCATGGGCGCAGCCGACGCAAGTTCGAGCCATTTCTCTTGATAACACCAGGGCCGCGCGCTTCCGTGGACTGACACGCGAGCCCGGATTTCCCGGGCATAACACTCCCTTGAAAAGCCCTCGTCATGGCTGCTTGCACCATTTCTCCTCCATTCGCCGCTCCAATTCAACCAATTTCTGTGGAGAGCGGAGGAGGAGTGGCCCGGAGAGAGGGGCCACTGAATGACGCCAGGTCAGGACCGTCGCGCGACGGCTCCCCCAAGGGGCCCTGAAACCTGCCTATGGCGGGTTACGTTCCATCGCCATTTCGTAATCCCACCCGTCAAAATAAAGGTTTTTGCCATCCACCTCGACCTCGCCGCGCTGAAAATCGGCGGGCTCGGAGCGGAACGAGGTTTTTGGCGGAACGAGGTCGCGTCCCCAATCGAGGTTGACGATCATCCGGTAGCTGTCCTGGTGTCCACAGTAAAAGTCGGCAATTCTCGGGTCTGCAGACTTCTGCACACCATAGGAAGCGTCGGCCGGGAGCCATCCCCAGGGCGGGATATGAATTTCCGCCCAGTCATGCATGCCCCAGTTCTCGCCGGGTTTGGTCTCGAAGCCGCTCTGCCAGCGTGCGGGTATGCCGGCAATGCGGCACATAGTTACGAATACGGTGTTTTGAACCCCGCAGTCGCCGCGTCTGGCCGTGAAACCTTTGACCGCGAACGACGGAATAATGCAGTACTCATCCTCGGCATTCCAAGGGACGTTAGCGCTGACCCAGCGGAAGATTCTTAGCGCCTTGGACAGCGCGTTGGTTTCTTTTCCAATGATCTGCGCCACCTGCCGGCGGATTTCCGGAGTGAAGACGATATGCGGCGGACGCTCGGCGAGGCAGGCGCCATTCCAGTTGGCCGGCAGCGGTTGCGCCTGAGCCGGGTCCAGTTTTGGGTAGTAGGCGAAAGACGTGTATTCGAATACTTCCTTGAACTGCAGCGGTTGAGCCGGGTCGGCAACGGTTTGCTCGAAATAAACTGAACGTTGCGCGCCGCCGCCGACCGGATTGCCATCCACCGCGTTGGGCGCCACCAGCAGGTGCGGCGGCGAGGTGCTGATCAATTTCACGTCCCGCTGCTGACGATAATCCTGCGGAAAAGGCAGCCACACGCGCACTACTGAGCCCTTCTTTACGGCGGGGTTATTGCCCCGAACCGTAAGGGTGTGGGTGACGTGATGTTTGACGGGCATGACTTCCGGTTGGCCGGTCTTCCCAGCTTCCTCAACGATCGCCCGGAGGTGATCCGTGAGTTTCCATCGGGGTTCCGCCGGGGCATTGCCGGCCTCCGCCCGCCGACGTTTTGCCGCCTCGGAAAAAAGAAAGATGTTCGACGGCTCACGGCGGAAGAAGAACTTTCGGCCATCAATGACGCGGTAGCGCGCGCGGCTTTCTTTGGCCCAGCGCTCGAGTTCTTTCAAGCTCGCATCCGGAATGGACTTCCTGATTTTGGCGAGCAATGCCGGCGCCTCCAGCGAATACTCCAGCCTGGTGCGGCGCAGCACTTCGACCAGCTCGCGGCGCGCCTGAAGAGTTTCGCCATCGGTTTTGGCGGCCTCCGTCTTGAGCAGGGTCTCTGCCGCCGTGAATTTGCCGGATCCCATGAGGGCCAGGGCCTTATGCACCACCGGGTCCCGGCTGGTGAAGGCGGTTGAGGCCGCGGGCGGCTCACCGGCAGCCATTGGCGGGGGGAAAGCCGCAAGGCTCAGGCACAAGGCCGCCCAAAAGATCGGGGTCGATTTCATTCGCAGAGGTGGGTTCGAGCCGGTTGGGGGCTCCAACTGACGGTCGTGGCAGTGGCTCTTGGTGGAAACGCTTACGTTCATGCTTGGCAGCTATTTTGCATTCAAATGCGTGGAGGGCAAGCCGAACTCCTTGGCGGATGCCTTAAGGAAACAACGTTTTTGACCACCCGCCCGGATTCCCACACACTCTCCGCCGATGAAGTTATTCTCGCCATTGCTGCTGTGCCTCCTCGTGGGTTGCACGGAGACAGGCCTCGCCGCCGCGCAGGAAGGGAAAGACCTGCCGAAGCCGGCCTCGCGCACGGTTAAAACGCTCCAGGGATGGAATATCCGTGTGGATGATCGGTTGCTTGCGGGTCGCAACGCCGGGTTGGGCACCCGGGCGCTTCAGTTGCTTGAAGCCAAGCTGAACGACATCAATTACGTGGTTGCCGAAAAGCCCCTGGCCAGGTTGAAGTCGATCACGATCGTGCTGGATTTAACCCACGGCCGGCTGCGGGCGATGCAGTATCATCCGAGCGCCCGCTGGCTGGAGGAGCACGGCTATTCGGAAGAGTTGGCCCGGTGCGTGCATATTTGCAGGGCCGCTGATTTTGCCAGGGCGCGCCAGGTGAACGAGCAGCCCTGGGTGGTTTTACATGAACTGGCGCACGCGTATCACCACCAGGTGGCCGGGTTCGACGACCCGCAAATCCGGCAGGCCTACGAGAAATACAAAGCGGGTGGTCATGGCGAAAATGTGCTGCTATACAACGGGACGCGCACTCGTCACTACGCCCTGACGGATGCCAAAGAGTTTTTCGCCGAGTTCACGGAGACCTATTTCGGCCTGAACGACTTTTATCCATTCAACCGCGCGGAACTGATGTCGGCGGAACCGGACATTTACGCCCTGCTGGCCAGTGTCTGGGGACCGATTCAGACTGGGAGCCCGTCCGCTGGTGAGGCTGAGCCGTAAGCCGGCGGGAGCGGCCGATTGAGTCGGCAGATCTCCACATCCTGGATGATGGCGGCATCGACTCCGGCGGTGATGATCGACCGGTAGAGGCGAACGCGTATGGAGGCTGGGGACAACCATGGCGATGCTCTCCGGCACTCTTTTCATGAGGCAACCGGCCCGGCACTGTCTAATCTCTATTGAAGATAGACAAATCCGCCTTCAAGGCGCGTCCTTGATATGGAGAAATCAAATGAACACCGAAGACCAGTTTGAAAAACGGCTTCGACGCCAGCCGGTTGTCCAATCCGCGGCACAAAACGTGACTCCGGTATCCGGAGAGGTGAGGAAGCTGCTCCGACAACAGGAACCGCTCTTTGCAGAACTGGCTGGACCATGCCCCAAACCGTCGCTTCCTTCTCCCCGCAGCCAGCGCCACGAAGACTTTGCCAACGCCTAGCCATTTATGAACGAAAAACCCACCTGCATCTGGACGCGCCCCTGGAGTGGACCCGCCAAAACCCTCGCCTGGGTCGCGGTGCTTGCCAGCGTTGCTTTCCTGGTCATCTGGATCTGCAGTCTCGTGCTGGAGCCCAACCTGAGCTGGGTGGAGCGAATGCTTGCCGCCACGCTCGGCGCGGTCTTCCTGGCCGGGGTGATCGCCGGTTTAATAACCTTCTTCCGCTGGGTCTGGTGCTGGCGCAATTTTCAGCGGTTCCTCTTTGGCGTGGCGTGCGTGGCCACCCTGATTGCCCTGGTTTTTGCCGAGGAGAATTGGCGCGGCCACCACGCCTGGCAAAAGCATCTTCGCGAGTGGGAAGCCAATGGAGAACCGTTTACGTTCGACGCCGTCAACCCTCGAGCCGTGCCGGACGACAAGAACTTTGCCCTGACACCTTTGCTGAAGCCGGTTTACGAGTACACCCAGGGAACGAACGGACTGGTGTGGAACGACACCAACGGCCTGGCGCGGCTGCAGAATACCCGGGCCGATCTCACCGACGGCCGGCAAACCAACGACCATCTCGTCCTCGGCAAACTCGAACAAGGCACTTACACCGATCTTGGAGCCTGTTGGGAGTTTTATCGCGGGAACACGAATTATCCCCAGGCTCCCGCGGGCGCAACGCCGGCGCAGGGCATCATCTTCGCGCTTGCCAAACTGGACCCGCAGATCCAGGAATTACGCGAGGCGGCCACCACCCGGCCGGATGCACGATTCCCCATTCATTACGAATACGAACCCACTTGGGCCATCCTGCTGCCGCATCTAGCCCACGTTAAAGGCCTGACCGGCCTCTGCGAGGTCCGCGCCATCGCGCAGTTGGCCGCAGGCGATTCCGCCAAGGCCTTCGATGAGCTCAAGCTAGGCCTGCGGCTTTCCGACAGCCTTCGCGAGGAACCCCTGTTGATCGACCACCTGGTGCGCATCGCAACGCTCGCCCTGGACCTGCAGACCATTCGGGAGGGCTTGGCGCGGCACGCCTGGAGCGACGCGCAATTGGCCGAACTGGAGGTCAAACTCGGCGGGATGGATTTGCTGGCGGAATACAAAAACGCCATGCGCGGGGAGCGGGTGCTGGGCACCAAGGGACTCGATTTTGTTCGACGTCACGGTTTTCGATCAGAGGGGATGAATTACATCGCCAACGAGGATGGTGCTTCGTCCACCGTGATGAGCAGCCCGCTTCCCAGCGGCTGGTTCTACCAAAACATGCTCACCATTTCGCGGCTTTGTCAGACTTACACCCTGCCGGCAGTTGACGAAAAAGCGCATCGCGTTTTCCCCGAGATTGCCGAAAAGGGCGGCCAGGCGCTTGCGAAGCTGCGCTGGGGCCCCTACACCTACTTCGCCAAGCTCCTGACCCCGGCCCTGGGAAAAGCCGTCCTGAAATCCGCGCGCATGCAGGTGTACCTGGACGCCACCCGCGTCGCCTGCGCCCTCGAGCGTTACCGGCTGGCAAAGGGCAAGCTCCCCGACACGCTCGAGCCCCTGGCCCCGCGCTTCCTCGCCGCCATTCCCGCTGATGTCATCGACGGGAAACCCCTCCGTTACAGCCTCCTGCCTGACGGCGGGATTGTTCTCTACTCCGTCGGCTGGAACCAGACCGATGAAGGCGGGAAGTTGGTCTGGAAGAAGGAAAAAACGCAAACCGCCGTCGATGCCAACCAGGGCGATTGGGTCTGGCGGCTGCCGGTCGATCTGAAGTCCTACGCGGAGCCGTGAGTCACCGGGACCCGAAACCCCTTGACGGTCTGGCTCGGGTTCATTGTAATCGGTGCTGCCAATGAACCCGGTTACTTACATCAAACGAGCGCTGTGCCTGGTCGTCGCCGCCTGCATCTGCGGCAGCCTGCCCGCCCAGGACATCCAACTGCCGCCCCCTCAAAAAACGGGAGGGATGCCATTGATGGAAGTGTTGGCGAAGCGCGCCACTGGCCGGGCGTTTGACACAAAGGCGTTGTCTGACCAGGAACTCTCCAGTTTGCTGTGGGCGTGCTTTGGAATAAACCGGGCTGACGGCAAGCGCACGGCGCCTTCAGCGCATGATCAGCAGGCCACCGAGATCTACGTGCTTATGAAACAGGGAGCCTATCTGCACGACGCCCGGGCGAATAAATTAAATCTCGTGCTGGGCGAAGACATTCGGAAGCTGGGCACAACCCAGGATTTCGCCAGTAACGCGCCTGTGACCCTGGTTTTGGTCGCTGACCTTTCCAGGATGGGGAAGGAGAGCAAGGAGGCGAAGCTGAACATGGCCGGCATCAATGCCGGGTATATCTCTCAGAACGCCTATCTGTTTTGCGCCTCGGAGGGATTGGCCACGGGGGCGAGGGCGTCGGTGGATCGCCAGGGGTTGAGCGCCCGGTTGAAGCTCAAGCCGGGGCAGGAGATTATTTTGGCGCACTCCGTGGGCTATCCGAAACCCTAGCTGATTGGCGTCTGGCGCCTTTCTCAATATCATCTGGGCGGTCGCTGGGTTTGGAAAACCCGGCGGAGGAGAACCCTCAAGCGCCTGCGGCTTCACGGACCTCCCGCAAGAACTGCGGCACCCGGGTGAGCGGGTCGTAGTCCCGGCCCTTTACGGGCAAAGTCTCAATCGGCAGGTAACCACGGTAGCCCGCGGCGCGGATGACTTTGAAGAGCCGTTTCAGGTCCGTCGTAACCGGCCCCTGGCCGGTCACCATGCTTTCCTTGATTTGGAAATTGACCGCATGGGGCAGCACGCGCGCGATGTCATCATACGGGTCGGGTGTAAGGAAGTACCCGGTATCGACGATCACCCCGAACCACGAGGAATCAACCATGCGCACAATCCTGAGCACCTGGTCGGCGGACTTAAGAAAATCACCGTGGTTTTGGACACCGACCAGCACGCCATGCTTTTCGCCATGGGCGGCGCAGGTCTTCAGGTCCGCAACCAGCCACTCAGCGGCCTCGTCCCACGCATGGCCGGCAGGCTCTGGCCCGGCAAACACGCGAATCACCGGCGCACCCATCCGCGCGGCCACTTCAATCCAGCCTTTCACCATGAGGACATCGCTGGCGCGCGCGGCGGCATCTGGATTCACAAAATTATTGCGCACACCCGTGCCGGTGATGTCCAGGCCGAGTTGAAACGCCCGCCTTTTAAACTCATTGAGGTAAGCCGCGTCGGGCGGTTTGGGGTATCCCGGGAAGAAGTAACCAGTCGGATCGATCCCGTCGAAATTGTTCTCCGCGCAAAAATCGAGCAACTGAAGCAGGGTCATCACGGGCTGCCCATCGGCCGGGGCGGTCAAGGCCTTGCTGAACGAGTAAGCATTGAGGGAGATCTTCAACCGGGCGCCGCCCGCCCGTTTAATGGGAGCGCCGGGCGCCGTCAACGCGCTGGCTCCGAGTGCCGCCGCCGCACTGGTCCCGAGAAATTGCCGCCGTGAAATAAAGGGTTTCATAAGGCTTGTGGCGGGAGTTTTACAGCATTCCCGAGGATTGGAAATGAAATAGCATCCGTTTAGAACAGGCGCAGCGTCCGCCATGAGTGGATTTGTCCTCGCGGGCGGGACGCTATTGGGCCTCCAGCAAACGTTCCACTCGCGCAACATCCTCCGGCATATCCACGCCCACGCTTTCATAATCCACCACCGCAACCTTGATGGGAATGTTGTTCTCCAGGGCGCGAAGCTGCTCCAGTTTTTCGGCGTTTTCCAACTGGGAGACGGGGAATTGAACCAACCGCAGGAGCGTATCCCGCCGATAGCCATAGATGCCGAGATGTTTCAAGAACGGAAACGCCAGCAGTTGCTCCGCCGCTGGTCTGGCGGCCAGATCGCGGAGGCAGGGCACGGTGCGCCGGGAGAAATACAGGGCCTGGCCCGAGACGCTCACCACGACCTTGACCACATTGGGGTTCTCGTAATCCGCGGGCGACTTGATGCGGGTGGCGGCGGTGGACATCTCGGTCTCGGAGAGGGCCCGGGCCACAACGTCGATCACCCGCGGGTCAATCAGCGGTTCGTCGCCCTGGATATTTACCACCGCGTCGCAGGTTACGCGGCGAGCGACTTCCGCGATGCGGTCTGACCCGCTGGGATGGTTTGGTGAAGTCATTTCCACACGGCAGAAATTCCTGGCTGTGTCGCGGATCCGTTCGTCATCTGTGGCGACGATGATCTCCGCCAGGGACCCCGCTTTTTGGCATTGCTCAACCACCCGCTGGATGAGGGGCTGTCCCGCGATGAGCGCCAGCGGTTTGCCCGGAAAGCGCGTGGACGCGTAACGGGCCGGTATGATCCCAAGAATTCGCATGCCTCCATGTAGCCCGCGCTCGGCTTAATTTACAGCAAAAAAGGTTCCGTCTTTCGTCCTTCACCAGGGCTCCGCAAGGCGGCCAATTCCGCTGTCTGCCAGCCCAAAGCGCGGGAAAGGCCCTATTTGGACCCGCTCGCAATGGCGGCATCGTAATGCATGACGTGATCCGGGGCCCAGGTGGCCAGGATTCGCGCGAATTGGAAAACAAGGAGAAATGCTATGTTGAAACGTTTCATATTTGCCGTGATTGCGGCTGCTGTTCTGACCCTGGCCACAACCGGCTGTAACACCGTGCGCGGTGCGGGCGAGGACGTCGAAAGTGTCGGGGATGCGATGCAGGATGCGTGAATCCAAATGAACGGACGCGCCGCGCCGGGTCCTAAAGCCTGAGGTGCGGCGCGTCTGCGAGCCCATGATTTCGAAGGTTACCTTGGGGATTGCGAAATGGGCCCTGGTGATCGTAACCCCGGCCTGCAATACTTGCAGGGGGTTTGGGCGGGACTTGCAGAACCTGGGGGAGTCGATCCCAAAGTGATCCTCCCGCCGCCTGGAATCCTGACAGCCGGTGCTACGGCATTCTCATTGCGTTTTGCCTCCATTCGGGGTGACAATCCCCCCGTGACTCGCATTGAGACGAAAAAACGGCTGCAGGCCATCACCATCGAAGCTGGCAAGATTTTGTTATCCTGGTTTGGACGGGTGCGGGACATTCGCTTTAAAGGCGACGCGAGCAGCGTGGTTTGTGAGGCCGACTTGGCGGCCGAAAAATTCGTCCTTGGCGAATTGCGGAAACATTTTCCTGATTATGGGATCATTTCCGAGGAAGCCGGGCGCCAGGCGTCCGACTCAGAATACACCTGGGTGGTGGATCCCTTGGACGGCACTTCGAATTTTGTCGCCGGCGTTCCCTGGTTTGGTGTGCAGATCGGGCTGTTGAAGCAGGGGAAGGCGGTTTTGGCGAGCATGTACTTGCCGTGTGATGAACTGATGTACATGGCAGAGGCTGGCCGGGGAACGACCCGCAACGGGGACAAGGTTTCCGTCACCGCCTGCAACGACCTGAAGCAAGTGCTATGCGCCTTTGGGTTTGATCCGGGTGCTGGCGAGGACGAAGCTCGCAAGACGGTTGCGATGCTCCGCCGCATTGCCGCGCGGGTGCGCAACGTGCGGGCGACCAACTCATTGGTGGACTTTTGCTATACCGTTGACGGCCGTTTTGGAGGTGCCATCAACCTGAACACAAAAATCTGGGATATCGTGCCGGTATCTTTGATCCTGCCGGAAGCCGGCGGAAAGTTCACGGCGATCAACGGCAAACCCATCGAATTCGACCTGAGTGCGGAAGGCTACGGGCGATCCTACAAAATTCTTGGTGCCGCCGCGCAACTTCATTCCAGGCTGGCGAAAACCATCTTTTCCGCGTAACACCCTTTCCACTTGATTGTGCTCACTTCGGAATTAGTTTCCGGGGGATGAAGCTTATGAACGGGTTGGTCGTATGCGCGATGGTGTCCGCCGCCGGGCCGGTCCTCACGGCCGCTGGTCAGCCAGGGGCAGCATTGCCGCTGGAGCATTTCCAGCGGCGGGCGGCAAAGTTCAACAGCCTGATCACCATCCCTCATTTCGAGACCAGCCCCGATGAAATCCGGGCCGCCGTCAAGCGGACGCTCCAGTCGGGCAATTCCGCGCTGGACCGGATCGGGGCGCTCGGTCGCGCGCAGCTCAGTTTCGAGAGCACGGCGCGCGCTTTGGACGACCTGATGTATGCCAACATGTCGATGGCCAACCGCCTGGCGCTCATCAAGGAGACCAGCCCCGAGGCCGCGCTTCGGGAGGCGGCCACGGAATCGCTCAAGGAATTGGAGGAATGGAGCGTAGGCATTGACTACCGCGAGGATGTGTTCCGCAACCTCAAGGCTTACGCGGCCAAGAAGCCGAGGCTGAAAGGGGAGGATGCCAAACTGCTTCAGGAAACCATGCGGGATTATCGGCGGGCCGGCCTGGAACTGCCGAACACCGACCGGGAAGAAGTGGAGCGTTTGCGCAAGGATCTGGCCCGCCTGGCGATGGACTTTGAATCGAATATCAACCAGGCGCGGAAGGACGTTAAGTTTCAGCGAGCGGATCTGGAGGGTGTGCCTCAAAGTTTCCTGGACCAGGTGAAGACCGGGGAGGACGAATACACGATCAAGGCCAACGTGACCTGGCATTATCAAACCGTGATGGAGAATGCCCGCAGCGAGGCTGCGCGCAAGCGGCTGTTGGTGGATCGGGAGAACCTGGCCCGCGAGGAAAACATTCCGTTGCTTGAGAAAATCATTCCCTTGCGCGACCACCTTGCCCGCAAGCTGGGATATCGCACCTGGGCGGACTATCAGACGGAAGTGAAGATGGTCAGAAATGCGCAGACAGCGCTGCGTTTCCTGGAGGACCTGAAGCAGGGTCTGGAACCGAAGTTCGCGGCGGAAGTCGCGGAATATCAAAAAATCAAGGCGCGCGAAACGGGTGATCCAAAGGCGCAGGTGCTGCTGTGGGACTGGCGCTACCTTTCCAATCAGTTGAAAAAGGAGCGCTACACGGTGGACGCGGAACAGTTGCGGGTTTACTTCCCTTACCAGCCGGTGCTGGAGGGCATGTTCGCCATTTACCAGAAGATATTCGGCCTGAAATTCGAAAAAGCGGAGGCGCCATTCAAATGGGTCGGCGATCTCCAGCTTTATGCCGTTTCCGATGCCCGGACCGGCGAGCCGCTGGGATTGTTCTTTCTGGATATGTTTCCGCGAGAGGGCAAGTACAACCACTTTGCGCAATTCGGGATTTTGGAGGGCAAGGAGCTGCCGGATGGGAAGTACCAGCGGCCGACTGTGGCCCTGGTCTGCAACTTTCCCGCGCCGGCCAGGGACCAGCCATCGCTGCTCTCGCACGGTGACGTGGAGACTCTGTTCCACGAGTTCGGACACGCGATGCACTCGATTCTGACCCGGGCACGGTATTCGCGGTTTGCGGGGACCAGCGTACCGCGTGATTTTGTCGAGGCGCCGTCGCAAATGCTGGAGGCCTGGGTCTGGGACAAGCGGGTGCTCGACTCCTTCGCCGCCGATTACCGGGACCCCTCCAGGAAGATTCCGTCGGAGATACTGGCCCGGTTGAAAGAGGCCCGGCTGGCGACCGAAGGCACGCGTTATCGCCGACAGGTCGCGTTTGGTCTCGCCGACCTTGTCCTGCACACCCAGATAACCGAAGCCAATGCCAGCGAGGTGGTGCCCCTTTCAAACAAAGTGATCAGCGAGGCGTTCTTCCCGGTGGCTCCGGACACCGCGTTCGTGGCCTATTTCGGGCACCTGGTGGGCTATGACGCGGGTTATTATGGATATGCCTGGGCGGACGCGATTGCCGCCGACATGGCCACCGTCTTTGAAAAGGCGCCCGGTGGGTATTTTGATGTCAAGGCCGGCCTGCGCTTGCGGAAGGAAATCTACGAGCCTGGCGATTCGCGCGATGTAAACGTCTCGGTGGAGAAGTTTCTTGGCAGAAAACCCTCCCGCGAGCCTTTCCTCCAGAAGCTCGGCATTGGGAAGCAGCGGTGAAGCCGCGCGCCCGTCGGGCAGGGGCGGTCCTTCGCGTGCCGCTTCACCCTTCCCGCGCTGCATCGCAATAATCCGCTCCGGGGAGGGCAGGAAAGTCCTGATTTCGAGGAGAAGTCCCCGCAACCGAGGGAGGCGCGCTTGGGATAGCCTCACTCAGGCTTGGGTGGAACATCCGCTTCGCTCGCGGACACAGCGCGCGCCGGCTTCACGAGGAACAGCAACACGGCGCACGCGATCAGACTGCCCGCGGCGAATTGGAACACCCGGCTCAGGTCCACGTTGGAGTCACGCAACGCGCCGCCCGCGTAAATCGTCACCCCGCCCACCAGGCAGGCAAAGAAATTCAACACGCCGTAGCCCGTCGCGCGATAGCGCGGGTCGGACACCAGGCAGAGAATGGGCATCATGTTGGTGTCGGCAAAGGAGCGTGCCAGGCCGTAAATCACCAACCCGACGATGGCGGTGCCGATGTAAGGCGTGTTCGCCGCCAGCAGGATTCCCGGCGCGGCGACGCAGAGGCCGGCGACGCTCACCTGGATTCGCCGGCGTTCATCCTTGCGGCTCAACCGGTCGGTCCACGCACCGCCCGCGATTACGCCGATCAACGCCGCCGGAAGATACCCGGTGGCCGACAACCCCGCCGCGCCCTGGCCGAGATGAAAATGCTCGTTGAGATAGGTGGGCATCCAGCCGACCACCGCCCAGCCAGCCAAACCAAGCAGGCCCCAGAAAAGCATGGCGAGGATGAACGAGCCGCGGCTGAACAAACTGGTGAGTGCGTCACCGAACCGCACC
>JBBQYD010000025.1:0-21255 GCA_038209025.1 Verrucomicrobiota bacterium
CGTCGGTATGCATCGTGCGCACAGAATCGCTGGCCAAACCGTCACCCACACGAAACTGGGTGACTTGCCCCTCCTTCATCCGGCAAACACCGCCGCCATCCAACCCATACCAAGTCGTTCCCTCCGTTTGCTCGGCGAAACAACGCACGGATGAACTGGCGGAAGTTCCCGGTGGCACAGGCCACAACCACTCGCCATTGTGCAAGCGCCCTGGACCGGCTTTCGTCCCCACCCAAATGTCACCGCGACTTGATTCAAACACCGTCAACACGACGCCGCGCCCTTCCGTCAATGGATACGCATTGCGAAATTGTCCTTTCTCCAGAACTCGTGTTCCGGATGCCCACGTGCCGATCCACAAATGACCATCGCGGGCTTCCAACACGGAGTTTACCACCGACTGCCAAAAACTTTCTCCTTGATTCAAATTCGTGAAAGTCCCGTTCACAAACTTGTATACTCCTGCACCCTCAGTTCCAATCCACAAACCGCCAGCAGCACTGGGCGTCACTGATAAGACCGCACTGCTGCCCCAATTGTCTGGCGCGTTCACCATCGTCACGCGCCGGGGATTGAGGACATTCAAGCCGCCGTTGCCCGTGCCGACCCAGATGTTTCCCTCGCGATCTTCACAGAGCGCATAAGCCCAGTTGTGTGACAATCCAGTAGTTTCATCGAGTTGCTCCACGCGGCCATCCCGGTGGAGCACCCGGGCGCCTTCCTTGAAACTGCCACCAAGAATCTTGCCGGAACGAGTCTCAATAAATGCCGGCAGCAAAATCGTCCCCCAGTTGGAGTGGCCACGATCCTCGACCCAGTTCCCATTGTCCCAGCGTCGCAGCCAGTCCCCATCCAGCAACCAAAGGCCACCCGCTCGCGCTCGAAAAATGGCCTGCCAGCCCTTGACCACACGCGGACTGTTGTTCACTGGCACAGCACCGGCACTCGCATCCAGGTGGCACAGTTTCCCCCCCACCGCCGTCCACACTTGGCCGGCATTGTCCGCTGCCAATGCCACTGGATTGGCAGTGACCTGCAAGGGCTCTCCCGCCACTCCTATCCGCAACGGCAGTATCAGTCCGGCTTCGTTCATCACCCACACGGTTCCATCTGCTGCGGTGGCGATGCGCAAGATTGGTTTGCCGGGCCAGCTCTTGGGCAAGGTCACGGCTTGAAACTGTCCGTTCACCAGCACCGTGAGACCGCCGAGATTATCCCCGATCCACAACCGCCCCATGCGATCTTCCCCAAGACTTTCGATGGCGTTATTGCGCAACCCCGGCGTGTGCTCGAAATCAAATACCTTGAACCGCACACCGTCAAAACGCGCGAGTCCGTTAAATGTGCCAACCCATAGGTAACCATCCTTGGTCTGGAGCACCGCCCGCACTTTGTTGAGCGGCAATCCATCCTTCATCTCCCAATGCGAAACCGCGAAACTGGATGGCAACGAGCTGCTCCCGGCGCGGGCGATAACCGCCGTTTGCGCCAACAGCAATACCATCGCCATCCGGAAAAAAAGGCCGTTCAGGACTGCGCATAACTTTTGAGATGTGACCTTGACGGCCATGAGCGGCCACTTTGCCGCATTACGGCTGTCGGCGCAATAACGCTATAGCATGGGCGTGCCGTCCCCTCCTTCCCTTTACCTCTCCTTTTTGCGCATTCTCGCGCCCTTTCGCGGCCACGTTCCCCCTTTCAGCGCAGGCGCGCCCGCTCTTCCCCAGCCCTCTCCGTACAAAACGAAAAGCCGGACAAACAGGTCCGGCCTTTTCACACACGGCGATGAGAACGCACCGCCAATGCCCATAAACTACGGCATCCTGCCCCTTCTCCCCAAGTCACCATTACTGGTGACACGCTCCCGGTGCCTGTCGCCATTCACCGTATCTCCTCGCAAGCCATGGAAACATAGTGAGGACAACGAGGACAGTGCCCCCTTTTGGGAGAAAGGGGGCACAAGGAGACAAACGGGACACCCTGCCCCCCGGCTCGCCCGCCGCCGGCGCGAGTTCTCGCTCCAGGGACCGCCGCCGCCGCTCGCCCCCTTCATCTTGAAACGTCTGCAGCCGGTGGCCGACAAGGGCTAATAGCCACCGAGCCCGATTTGCCCCCTGCCAAAGCCTCGTCCACCGGAGCAGGAAGTTTCGAGTTATTCGTCCCACGCATAATCCTCAATGGCGCTCCAGGGAAGATAGGTGACGCCATTGCGTTCCTGTTTGTCCGCGCCGCCATACACCACCACGGATGCAGCCTCCTGTTTCACTTTGGCGAACATCGCGCTGATCTTGTTTACATTGCCAGCCCAATCGGAGCAAATCGTTTGGCCGGCCTTCACCTCCACCAACTTCCAGCCCTTCCGCCCCTGCACCAGGACGTCGCTTTCCAGACCAGCCTTGTCGCGGAAGAAATAGACGCCGTTGGCCGTCAATCCCGCAAATGCGGGACTCGCCGCGCGCCTGGATTATGCTACCATTTGGTCAAATCAATAAACTCCGCTCGTTCCAGTCCGTTTAGCGACGGACCGGAGCGACGGATAAACGGGACTTTGAAAGCCAATGAAAGACAGCTTACATTCCGCCTCGGCAACCGCCGTTGAGAACATGCCTGCGCGTTCACCCATCACGCTCTGGCTCATCGAGGACAACCACACCTTTCGCAATACCGTGGCCCGGGTTCTGGGCAGCGTGAAAGGCCTCGAATGTCCGCTCTCCTTTTCCAACGCCGAAGACGCGATTGATGCACTGATGGGCGGTGCCGTGCCGGATGTCGTGCTGGTGGACGTGGAACTGCCCGGCCAGAACGGAATCGAAGCCGTCAAAGTGATCAAGTCCGTTTCTCCGTCCACCAAGGTGGTGATGCTCACGGCTTTCGATGATCACGACAAAATTTTTCAGGCGCTCTGCGCCGGCGCGTCCGGCTACCTGCTCAAAACCTCCCCGGTGGAACGGATCGTCGAGGCCATTCATGAGGCGTTGCAGGGCGGCGCCCCGTTGACGCCGCAGGTGGCGCAGAAGGTCTTGAAGATGTTTTCCAACATGGCCCAACCCCAGCACGATTACGGCCTGACCTCGCGCGAGCAGAAGATTCTGGACCTCATGACCAAGGGCTTCATCAAGAAGGAGATCGCCGACCAGTTGAAACTCAGTTATCACACGGTGGACACCCACCTGCGCAACATCTACACGAAACTGCATGTCCACACCCGCACCGGCGCCGTGGCCAAAGCACTAAAAGAAAAATTGTTTTGATCGTGAGACCTTTGGTGAGTTCGTTCCTGACAACCCTGGCCGTCGCGGGTTGGATTCAACTTTGCTGCGTTCTGCCTGCCCGCGCCGCCATAGACAAAGCTGACAACTCCACGAATCTGAATCTTGGCTTGAGCTGGGTCGGTGAAACCGCGCCCGGATCGGGGGACGTCGCGCATTGGTCAGCCGCCGTCACCTCGGCCAACGCCACCAGCCTCGGGGCCGATCTTTCCTGGCTCGGAATCATTATCACCTCGCCGGGCGGCCCGGTCACGATCAACAGTGGCAACACACTCACGCTCGGGGCTGCGGGAATTGATCTCTCGGCGGCGCAGCAGAATCTCAACCTGAACTGTGCGTTGAGCCTGGCCGCGAGCCAGCCATGGCCCGTTGCCAGTGGATGGACATTGAGCATCGGAAACAATCTCTCGGGCACGGCGCTGCTCACGCTAGCGGGGCCGGGCACGGTAATCTTTAATGGCGGCAGTGGCGCGACCTACGCCTTGGGCACAACGGCGGCGGGCAACAACGCGCTGGCGCTGAATGGCGGTGCCGTGAGTTTTCAAACCGGCACGCTCCTGCTCGGCGCCAACGGGAACAATTCCGACGCCTCGCACCTCAATGGCAATTCCACGTTCAACCAGACCGGCGGCACCGTGAACAGTTCGTTTTACACGCGCCTCGGTTCGGGCGGCACCGGGACCATCAGTCTGCTCACCGTCAGCGGGGGCATTTTCTATAATACGGGCGAACTGCTTTTTGGCTTTGGCGGCAGCGGGAGCGGCACGCTCACCGTCACCAACAGCGGCACGGTCAACGCGCATTTTCTCCGGCTCGGCGACACGAGCGCCGCGGGCACGCACACCGTCAATCTCGACGGCGGCACGCTCAAGGCCGATCGTATCTTCCGCAACAACGGCACGCCGGTCTTCAATTTCAATGGCGGCCTGCTCCAAGTGAACCCCAGCCCGTCCAGCCCGTGGTTCGCGGCGAGCGTGGCCAACGTGTGGGTCAAAAACGGCGGTGCGGTGATTGATTCCAACGGCAGGAACATCACAATCGAACCGGGCCTGAGGCAGTTCACTGGCTCGACCGGCGGCCTCACCAAACTCGGCGCGGGCACACTGACGCTGGCGGGCACTAACACCTACACCGGTCCCACAGTGGTCTCCAACGGCACGCTGGCCATCAGCGGAAATATGAGCCCGAACACCGCTGTCAGCGTTCGGGACGGAGCCTCGCTGATGCCTGGTCCAGGAACGGTGAAGATGGGGGCGTTGGCGCTCAGTCCCAACGCGACGTTGCTGCTGGCACTGGGAGCTTCAAGCAACCCGGCCAACTCCGGCCTGCAGGTCAACGGCAACCTGGTGCTCGACGGCAGCGTATCCATCAACGATCTCGGCGGCATGAGCACCGGCGCGGTTTACTCGGTCATCAATTACACCGGCGCGCTGACCGACAACGGGCTGGTGGTTGATCCCCATTCCGGCTGGAACATGACGGTGGATACCAGCGTTGCCAACCAGGTCCGCCTCACCGCGATCCGGAAATTTCCCTTTATCGAGATCACCAATGGCGACCTCACCGTCACCAGTCTCTACACGAACCTTACGGCGATTCTGCATGGCACGAGCAGCAACATCATTTGGTATGAATTACGTTCCAATTCTCTCAGCGGCACACTGACCGACTTTGGCGCGCATGTTCCTTCAACGGTCTGGCCGTTCACCGTGCGCCATATCAAGGCCGGAACCAACTGGGTGACGCTGTTTGCCCGCGACAACAGTGGAACAACCTTCAGCAACAGCGTCCGGCTCGTGCTTGAGTTGCCCGCCAACACGCCCGTGCGCCCGCGGCCCATCCCCGCCGAAATCTGGTGGGGCGGGCTTTCGACGAACCAGCAGTTGCTCGACCCGACCAAGCCGTGGGATTTCGTGAAGCAAAATCAGGACGGCATCTTTTTCCACTCCGCGGGCTACGGCGGTCTGACCAGTTCCGACAAGACCGACCTTGCCACCAGGATGCGTCCCTACGACACGAAGTATTGGGTCGAGTTGGGCGGCGGCATGGGCGCGCAAACACCCGGCCCGGGCTTTGTGAACTTTCAGGGCAACACCGGCTGGGGCGCGCATCTCACGTCACAACAAGACCTCGGCCTCGTGATGAGCCAGATCACCCACGATTACCACATGGAAGACATGAAGGATGTTTGCCAGGTCAATCCCACCTGGCCGACGAACAACCAGACGGCGTGGTGGACGGGTGACATGAGCATCACCAATGGAAGCTATCCCTACACGAGCGGCATGTGGCGCGACATCTTCAACCTCTATTACACGAACAACCCCCATCTCAAAGTCGGCCAGACCAGCCAGCCGGAATACTGGCCGTGGGACAGTTATCCGTCCATGCTCGCGAACGGACTGTCCTTCACCGTGACCAATCCGACCACCTCCTTTTCGTTCAACGCCCGCGACATCATTGGTTCGTTCGTTACCATGGCTGGCAGCATCGGGCATCCCTACTTTTCCCTGCAGAGCGATGCCCCGTGGAATTACTTCGGCGGCCTCGGTGTCGGCACGCCGGCGCAGGAAGCCACCATGCGCCAGAAAATCCGCGTCTATGAGCAATACCTCCAGTCGCGCAACGCCCGCCACACCCTGATCTGCAACGTCAGCAACGCGGGCAGCCAGCCCGGCAACGACGACGCCCAAGATCTTTACTACAAAACCAACAGCCTGAATGCGCTGTTCCTCCACCAGCAGGAGGGCGGACGCGCCAACGTGTATTTGTTCGAGAGCTGGTATGCCGGCATCCCGCACACCGCCGCGCCGGAAACCAAAAATGGCAGCTACGCCAACCTCGCCTTGGACGCCATCAAGTATCTCAAAGGCATCAAGGACACCAATGGCGCCCTCGAAGGACTTTCCCTCACGCTGTCGAGCAGCGGCGTGACGAACATCATTCAACTGACCAACCACGGCGACATCACCTGCCTGCCCGCTGTCATCGCCATCGAAGGCGCAGGCGGCAGCAACGCCGTGACCTATCTCAACGCCGCCAACCAGAATATCAACGCCGCGATTTTGTCAGCCGAGGGTTACGTCCATACCAACAAACTGACGCCCGGCCAGAGTACGCAAATCAAAGTCGTCACCACCGGCGGGATGGGCCGCAGCATCACGCTCGAAGTCTTCTGGAATCCCCAGGACCCCACCGGCATCGTGCGGGATCGCTTGACCCTGTCGCCACCCAACCAAGCCCCGACGCTGGCGGTCATCACCAACCGCACGATCATCGCCGGGCAGACGCTCATCATCACCAATGTCGCCAGCGATCCTGATCTGCCAGCCCAGACACTGACCTTCAGTCTCATCAACCCGCCGAGCGGTGCGGTGGTGAACAGCAGCAATGGTGTGTTCACCTGGCGACCGACCATCGCGCAGTCGCCGGTGGTGACTCAGCTTAGATTGATGGTGGCGGACAACGGCTCGCCTTCGCTGTCCGCGACGCAGAGCTTTTGGGCGACCATCAATCGTCCCCTTGCCCCGACGTTAAGCGCGCCAGGAATGCACAACGGCATGCTTTCACTGCTCGTCACGGGAGACAGCGGGCCGGACTACACGCTGCAAGCCACCACCAATTTACAGCCGCCGGTAACGTGGCTGCCGTTGAAGACGAATTTGTCCGCCATGCCACCGCTCACTTTCACCGACTCGGCCACCAACACCGCCAGCAAATTTTATCGCGTCCAAATCGGACCGTAATATCATCAGCAACGAGCATGGTCCAATAACATCCTCAAAATGAATCGGACAAACGAATCCGCCCTGTTCGCGATTACCGTCTTGCTCTCACTCGGCGCGCCGTCAATCTCCGTGGCTGCCAAGTCACCCCCCAGCCGTCCCAACATTGTCTTCATCCTCGCCGATGACCTCGGCTACATGGACGTCAACGCCTATGCCACGCGCGTCACCGGCCTGCCCGCCGCCCGGCACTACTACGAGACGCCGACTCTGGACCGGCTCACGCGCGGCGGCACCGCCTTCGCGCAAGCCTACGCCTGCCAACTGTGTTCCCCAACGCGCGCCGGGCTGCTGACCGGGCGCAACGCCGCCAAAATAGGGGTCACCACCGCCAGCCCCGGTTCGGTGAGGACCTACTACAACCAGGGTCGCACGCCGCCGCCCGGTTATCTCGCCCACGATGCGATCTACTGGGGCGACAATATCAAGATTGAACAGGCGCTTCTCAATGGCTCGACGCTCGATGCCCTGCCCTCCGGCCAACCGCTCGACCAAGGCCGGGATGAAATCACTCTGGCCGAGGCGTTAAGCGGTTATCATTCCGCCTTCATCGGCAAGTGGCATCTCGGCAGCCACGGGGCGCGCGGCTGGCAACCGCAGGATCAGGGCTTCGAGGAACTCGCGTATTTCGACGAAGGCGGCTCTCCCTACTTCAACTGGCGTGGCTTGTGGAATCAGCGAAAGAACGATTTCCCGAAAATGCCGCAGCCCGAACTGCTGCGCGGCAAGTCCGGGCCGGACACCGGCAAGCCTTATCTCACCGACTCGCTCACGGACACCGCCGTGGAATTCATCGCCCGACAGGCGACGAATGTTCAGCCTTTCTTCCTCTACTTCTGCGAATTTGCCGTCCACGCCCCGTTTCAGGCAAAGCCGGACGACATCGCCCACTTTGAGAACAAAGATACGCGTGGCTGGAACGGCCAGTCCAACGCCGTTTACGCCGCCATGCTCAAGAGCCTGGATGAATCCGTTGGACGCATCCTAGATGAACTCCGGCGCACTGGCCTGTCCAGCAACACGCTCGTCGTGTTTATGAGCGACAACGGCGGCGTGACCTACACCACGCCGGCCGCCACCTGCAATGCGCCGCTCACCGGCGGCAAGGCGATGCTCTTTGAGGGCGGCATCCGTGTGCCGCTGGTGCTCCACTGGCCCGGCCACATCACTGCCAATCAATGGTGCAACGTGCCGGTGACTTACGAAGATATTTTCCCCACGCTGCTTGATTTGTCCGGCAAGAACCCGGAGCCACACTATTCACGCATCGACGGGCGCAGTTTGAAACCGTTGCTGACCGATCTCACAAACCGCAAGCGCGGCTACCCTCGCGACACGTTCTACTGGCATTATCCCTTCAACGTGCAGGTCGTTGATCCCGAGGATGGTCAACCGCTCACGCCGCACTCGGCCATTCGCGAAGGCGACTACAAGCTCATCTTCGACTGGAGCGGTCGCCTGAATCTCTACAACCTCAAGACCGACTGGCGCGAGGAACACAACCTTGCCGCCGAGATGCCTGCCAAGGCTAAAGCCATGTTCAAGGATTTCAACCGCTGGCTGGATAAAAACGTGGCCTCGAGATATACGCCCGCGGTAAACCCGCATTACAACCCTGCGAAGGAGGTTCGCACCCGGCCCTTCAAGGATTTGCGCCGCGAAATCCTGGGCGAGAAATCCGCCATCCGCCCCGCCTCCAGCGATCCGCGCCTGCGGGCTGAAGGGGAGTGATTCACAGTTGCGAGCGGATCCAGTAGTATTGCCCGAGGGCGGTCAGTGGCTTGCCCGCGTAGTGCAACTGGATGCTCTGATCCGAAACCACCTTGCCGGAATCCCACAGATCACCCTGACCACGCTTGAGCAATTCTTCGGAACTCGCGACTAGCACGCCATACGCCGTCTGCCGCTGGCCGCGTTCCTTCGATTGCAGTTGCCAGCTCAAACGCGGTGCGGGCGCGTCAATGGCCACCGGATTTTCGCAATACTCAACGCGCAAGTTTTCAACACTGACGCCCGCGACCGCGCTCCACGAGGTCAGCAGCATCAATCCACCCATGATCGTTCCAAGTCTTCTCATAAACTTGTTAGCGCGGCGGATTCGCCGGCGGATGCACCGCCGGATCAGCCGTTTCCTCAACCCACTTCTTCAATGCGGCATAAACCCGTTCCAACTCGGCGCGATGTTTCATCCCGCCTGCGAGGTCGTCCATCTCGTCGGGATCAGTCATCAAGTCGTAGAACTCAAGCGACGGAACTTTGCCCCCCAGTTCCTGCGGGTTCATCTCTGCAAGAATTCGATACTGCTCTGGAAACTTGTGTTTAAACTTCACCGTCTCGTCGTAAACCCGGTTGCCCCACGGTTTCCAATCTTTGCTGTCGGATTGCACCTGCCGCCACGGGGGTGTGAGTTTCTCGCGATAGATCAAGTGCCAGCGGCCATCGCATACGCTGCGTTCCTGCATGCCGTTGTTCGGCAGCGGGCCGCGATCAGAGATTTCCGCAAAAATGTATTCGTGTCCTTTCGCGCCGGGTTCGCCAGCGAGAACCGGCTTGAGCGAGTTGCCTTGTATCTCCGGCAGCGGAGCGAGGCCAAGCAAATTGAGCAACGTGGGCGCGAGATCCAGTTCGCTCGCAAGGGCGTCAGTACGAAATCCGCCTTTGAGCCACGGCACGCGAATCGTCAAAGGCGTGCGCAACCCAAAATCATAAAGCGTCATCTTGCCATGCGGAAACGCCGGACCGTGATCGCCAAGGCAAATTACAATGGTGTTTGTCTCCTGCCCCGAGGCGCGCAGCGCATCGATGGCCTGCCCCACAACCTCATCCGCCTCCTCGATGGCGGCAAGATAATCCGCCCAATCCTGCCGAACGACCGGCGTGTCCGGAAGGAATGCGGGTAGTTTCACTTCCGCCAGATTGACGCGAATTTTCACCTTGTCGCTGTTCGGAAATGGCCGGTGCGAATTGGGGATGTTGTAGAACAGATGCCAGGGCTTGCCTGCCTTGACTGCGCGTTGAATGAAACCGGCGACCACGTTGCTGGCGTTGTGCGGAATGAATTCGTCGTAGGGGAACTTCTCGTTGGGCGCAACGTGCAGCTTGTGGGTAACCCCCTGATAGTAACCCGCGTCACGCAAACGCTCAATCAACGTGGGAATGCTCTCCTTGATTCGATTACTTTTGTAGAGCGAATTATTGCGTTGCGCGGGCGTGAGTTTGGCTGCTGGCATGTGAAAATTTGGCGTGTTATTCAGCAGACCGTTGACGTGATTCGGCAGACCGGTGTAGATCGCAGCCTTTGAAGATGAACACACCGGATACGCCACAAAAGCATTGTTGAAATAGACTCCCGACTTTGCGAGCGCATCCAGGCTCGGCGTCTGAATGCCCGGAGTGCCGACAAAGCTCAACTGGCTGCTGTTATCTTCCGTGAGCATAAACAGGATGTTGGGTTTCGACGCTGCAAAGCTGGTTGACACCAGCAGCCAGCAGCCAAACAGGACGAGGTGAGCCAAGATTCGAGGCATGATAATGAATGCCCGGTTTGTCGGGCAAAATCGTATCTTCATAGTTGTACGTTAGTCTGGGACTTCGGTGGTTGACCTTCGTTTGGCTTTGCGCGCAGGCTGGGTCTGGTCGGATTCATCGTTACCGCCTTGCGTGGCATCATTGCGATCGTTGAGATGGCGGTAAGTCGGTTCGCCGCCAGGACAACTCAGTCCGGTCCTTGGCGAGATTAAACAGCTCCCCCGGCCTGCCCCAGTGAGGCGCAACCGTCCAATCGCTCCCAACCACTGCACGATGATCCATTAAGTGAAAATACAGCACGTCCTGCGCGACGGGTTCTTACCCCGCAAAAGTTGGTTTTAAGTTCATTGTTCTTTCTGCGCCGGCCAGCGGGACACAGCCACCGTGCTGGCGTCACGCAATTCAATAGCCGCAATGTCTTGACTTGAATTGCCGGGAAATGCCAGACGCACATGAATAGTATGGCCAACAGCAGGCAATTCAAAGTTCACATCCTGCCAATCCGGCGTCTCCAACAGTTTGAACGACGCCATTTGACCAGCGACGAAATCCTTCTGCCCTTTCCTCCGCCAGGAACATTCGCCGCTGCCGCCAGCGGGGCAACGCAATCGCAAAACGACGGTGACCGGGCCAGAGAGGTCAAGACTGTTGCGCGTAAGGAAAGGTTTCCTCGCATTTGGATTTGGCTGAATGTGCAACTCGCCGTTGCTCACAGTGAGCGTGCATTCTCGTCCGATCCAACCTTGATTGGGATCGGCAGGGTTTGCTCTGTCCTTTCGGACACGCTTTGCAGCGGTTGCTCCGGAAAGGTTGACGTGTGAGTCGTAAAACATTTCGTCCTGACTGTTAAATTTCCGTGGAAGGCCCGGCGGAGGAAGTGTGGCGTTCCAGCTCATGAGCTGCTTTTCCAAATCCGTCGCCACGTCAGGAAACGTGGCGATTAGATTATTCGTCTCGGACTCACCGTCTGGCAGATTGAGGTCGAATAGATAACGATCCTTCTCGCCAAGCATGATGTATTTCCAATGGTCCGACCGGATCGCCGCCTGCGAACGCCAGCGCCAGAACAAGGCCTCGTGCGGGTCGCCGGATTTTTCCCCCAGCACGAACGGCAGGAGATTCACACCGTCCAGTTTTTCGTCGTGCGGCAAACCGGCAATCGCGACAGCCGTGGCCGCGACATCGAGGTTGATCACCGGACGCTCGTAAGTTTTCCCGGCTGGCAACGTGCCGGGCCACGCGGCGAGAAACGGGGTGCGGATGCCGCCGTCGGTCAACATTCCCTTCTCGCCGATGAGCGGAAGATTCAGCGAACCGTCCCACGCGCCCTCTTTGATCGGCGCGCCATTGTCGCTGATGAAAAAGATAAGCGTGTTCGTCTCGTTGCCCTGCACGCGAAGCTTGTCCCGGATTTTCCCGATGCCTGCATCCATCGCAGCGATCATCGCGAGCGCCTGACGTCGTTCGAGCGGCAAGTTTGCCGGCGTTTTGGAAAACCACGGCTCAGGCGATTCCAACGGCACATGCGGCGTGAAGTAGGCAAGGTAAAGAAAGAATGGATCATGCGCGTGGCGATCAATGAACTGCAAGGCGGCATCGGTCTGCCAAACGCAGCGGAAGCGTTTATCGGCGAGAATCTGGGGCGCGTTCGTAATCTTGTGGCCCTGCAAATCGTGCGACGCAGTGAATGTGTTCATCGGACCGGTGTAATATTCATCAAAGCCCTGGTTCAGCGGGAGAAACTGGCGCGCGGCGAATGGCGACTCTTTCCCCTTAGTTGTTTTGGTCCAGTTTGGTGGCGGTTCGAGATGCCACTTGCCGACCTGGCAGGAAATGTAGCCCACTGGTTTCAACCGCTCGGCGATGGTCAGTTCCGCGAGCGGCAACGGGCCTTGAGTGTTGTCCTCCACACCGAATTTCTCCTGATAGCGCCCGGTGATGACACCCGCGCGCGACGGCACGCATTGCGGCGCGCTGACATAACCGCGTGCGAATCGCACACCATCCCGCGCCAGCGCATCGAGGTTTGGCGTGCGGATATCCTTGTCCATACCCTGCACGCCAAGGTCGGCGAAACCGTGGTCATCGCTGTAGATGAGAATGATGTTCGGTTTCGTGGCCGACGCCGCGCGCAGCCCCGCGCCCGGCGTAACCAACAAAACTGCCGCACACAGCGCGCCAAAGCAGGTCCGCTGCAACCAAGTGTGTCGTGAATACAGGAGCGTTGTCATCGGTGTTTTCTCTCAGTGGGTGTGGACTGCGTGGTGGTTGGTTCAGTCAATTCCGCGCGTTCGGCAGAGTATTTTTCCCAAAGGAAATCCAACTGCTTCGCCAATTGCGCTTCCGTTCCCGTGAGCAGCCAGTGACGATAACGGTAAACCGCCTTCGAGCCGAGCACGGTAAGGCTGATGGGTCCGACGTGCATGCACGGGCCGGCTTGCGGATCGTCCCTCCTGCCACCGGCGCGCGGACCAAAATTCCGCGGCTGCGTCGCCGACGGACTGAAAACAGCGATGCCCTGTCCCTCCGGATTGAACATCGCCATCGCCTTGCGCGGCGGAGTCGCCCTAATGATTCACCGGCCATCTCGGCGGCGTTCGTATCCGCTGCTGAAGTTTTCGGGCTTGCATGAGCCACCTCCAAAAATGTCGGCAACACATGAACCATGTGCAGCGGGATGGACTCGATGCGGGCCGGGTTGCCGCGCCGGATGATGTCGTTGTCAGGAAAATTGGCTTCCAGTATGGGATTCTTGTATCGGCCGTTTGCCTGATCGCCCCAGCTTCCGGGTTGGGGTGCCAAAACTTTCAGCCAGTCCAACCTCATCAACTTCCCGGATCCGCCTTTGAAGCTCAAGCAAACGCTGTTTGTGCCCGGTTGGTTTTTTAGGATGCACGAAACGGTCTGATACTTATCCCAGCCACCCGTGTCCGGGACGACGCATGTGCCCAGCAGGTCGCCGTTCACATTGCCCGCATGAACTTCGATGTTGCCACCGCCCGGATGAGCCGAAGCGACGCGAAACGAGATCCTTGCGTTGCGTGGAAGATTTTTAACATTGGTATAAACCAACCGACTCTCCTCAGCCAGATCACGCACCTCAAACCCGCCTGCGGCACATTCCCGAATCTCGCAGTTTGCGGCCTCGAAATAATCTTCCGCCTCGATGCGCGACCGCACCGCGTCGTATTGTCCGACACCGATTCGGTCGAGACGGATCGGTGCCATCTCGCCGTTTTCTCGGTAGTGAACATAGCTCAGTAAGGTCTCACGGAAAAAGGTATTTCGACCCGGCAGGCTCTTGTCGTTGCAGGCGTAATACCACTGATTGTGCCATTTGAAAAAGTTCCCGTGCCGATCGTGCCACAGGTCATACTTGCGAAGTGCTGGGTCAACTTGAAATTCCGCCGCTACATTCTCCGGCGCGATCACCGACCCCTTGTAGGTGTAAGGACCGTAAAGGTTCGTGGACATCGCATAGAAACTGCACCACGAGAGATAGTAGATACCATTACGCTTGTGCAGAGACGGTTTATCATCGGTCTTGCCTGCGCCGTAAGGTCCGAATTCCCGATTCAGTTTTATCGGATGCGGTTTCTCCGCGAGGGAAATCATGTCGTGTCCCAGTCGCACGAGAAAGTATTTGAACGTGCCGTAGACCATGTAAGCCTGGCCATCGTCTTCCATAAAAATATCCGGGTCGCGCTGCTCGGTTGGCGTCAGTCCTTTCGCGATGAGCGGTTTGCCGATGGGATCGCGCCACGGCCCGGTCGGCGAATCCGCAGTGACCACGCCGATCTCCGTCGGCCCGGCGGAAAAATACCAAAAATATTTTCCGTTCCGCGTCGTGCCAAATCCCGCCCAACATTCATCCGACGGACGCTTGAGAAACGTTTCCTCCGGCTTGAGCGTGCCGACCTGTTGCCAATTCACCATATCAGTCGAAGACCAAACCCACCAGTCCTTCGTTACAAACTTTTTGTTATCCGCCGAAAAATCATGCGTCGCATACATGAACGCCCGGTCGCCATAGATTACGACATGCGGATCGGCCAAACCTACGCCCGGAGCGATGGGATTTCCAACCACGGCGGGTGAACCACCCTCTTCCACCGCGAAAAGAACGTGGCATCCAAGGGCAACGCACAGACATGACCCAAACAGGGTTTTCATTCTTGATCTTAGTTCAATTCTCGTATGGCACCGTGCCATCAAAAGTTGGTGTCGCGCATGCAGCCGAGAGCGTTCCAACGCTGATCGTCGGTCAGGACGAAGAGAATGTTCGGGCGGGCAGATTTTTCTGCCGCGCGTGCAGGGCCGCCCAAGCTCATCATCGTAACGGCCGCCAGTATCCAGATGCTTTTCCTTTTCATTTTAGCGTTTCACTGGCTTGCACCGTCACTGGCCCAAGCAGTCCGGCCGGTTGCAGTGGGGTATTCGCCTTGACGGTTTGCAGCGAAAGCGAGGTGCGGCGCTGTGCGACCGGCAATTTGGCGTCGCCGACCAGTCGGTTGTTCCAAGGATTGACGATGGTAATCTCCACCGAGTTACTGCCAACTTTGGCAACACTGGAAATATCCACGCGCCACGGCGCGGTCCAGAGCGTGCCCAAATTTTGGCCATTCACGCGCACCCCGGCTACGTCGCGCACCGCGCCGAGATCGAGCATGATTTGAGATTTGAGATTTGAGACTTGAGATGGCGGCAGATCGAACGTCGCCCGATACGTTGCCTTGCCGGAGTAATATTTGATGCCGTCTTCCGGACGCGTGATCCAGTCCGTGAGCGACGAGAACTCGACATGCGCCGGACCACCCCACTTGGGATCAAAGCTCACATCCCACGCGCCGGACAGGGTAACAAGAGTTTTCGTTTCGGGAAAGTTTTTCGCGCCGTTCACCACCGGTTGACCGGCCTGGCGGAACACGACGAACCATGATTGCTTCGGCGCAAAGGTCAGCGGCACAGCGGTCTGGCCATTGAGCTCGCTCGACTCAGGCAGCGCCCGGCGTTCGCCCGTCACGGCGTCCCACAATTCCGGCTGCTTGCCGGTGACTCGAAAAAGGCAGTTCACTTGCTCCGCGCGATCTTTCTGGTTCGAGACAAAATAGATGTCCACATCCGGCGCGGTGCGATGCGTGTAGAGGAAATTCGCATCCTTCGCCACAGCGCGATATTCGGTGTCCGGCAGCGTGTGTGTTTCGGCAAAAACTTCGTTTAGCTTTTTGCCCCAGATGATTCTGCCTTTGCCAAACTGGCGTTCGCCACTGGGCGCAAGATGTTCACCCCACACTTCAGTCGCGAGTTTTTGCAATTCCTGATCGCACTTGGGAAAATTCTGCATGCTCGGCGAGTGCGTCGGCGCCTCACCCAGGACAACTGCTCCGGCCTTTACCAGATCGCGGATTTTGCGGAGCACTTCCGGGCGCATGGTGTTCAGTTTGGGGAGCACGAGCACGCGGTAGCTCACACCGTGCGGCAGCACGAGCTTTCCATTCTTCACCGTGAGATGTTTCTCGATGACTTCGGCGTTGATGTAGTCAAAGTCGCGGCCGGACGGCAGTTCAGGATCGCGCACGCCGGTCATCTTCGGCACATCTTCACCGATGAAGTAGGCCACGTCGGCCACGCGCCACCCCTGTTGCAATAGCCAGCAGCAGCGGCGCTCGTAATCCACCCACGCCTTGCTCTGCTCATACCAGGTGTTGTGCCGATTGAACTCTGTGCCCCAAGGCGCGTTAATGCCGGGGATTCTCTCATCCGTCGGCTGCTGGATTACGACGTGCAGCACGACGTGGTTGATGCCTTCGCAGAACGACCAGTCGCCGCGCGCCTTCAAATCGCGCGGCGAATCTTCGAACGCCGGCCCGCCGGTGAACGATTCCGCCGAGACAAACTGCTTACCGTAAGTGTTCGCGCACGACGAAGCGGCGCGGCATTCAATCGAACCGAGATCGCCGGTCACCCAGAACTCGCCGCCGATGCGGTCAGACTGGCTGCCGTATTTCAAAAATTCACCGGGAAAGCCCCAGTGACCATAGTTCTCCAGCCACAGCCCGAGACCGTGTTCATGCGCGGCTTCGCGCATCCCGCCGACGTAGTCGGTCGCCACGCGATCGGCGACCAACCGGCGCAAATCCCAAAGGAAGCGTTCGCTCTGCGTCGCACTTTCAACAATACGTCCGCTCAACACGGGCAGCCACGGCAGCGGATCGTAGCCGTATGTTTTGAGGAAATCTTTGTCCAGTCCGTCGGTCCAGTTTTGCGACCCCATTTCATAACTGTCGGCGATCACCTGCTTGAACGCCTTGCGTTCGGACGCGGGGATGCGTTTCAACGCCTCGCCGATAAAATGATCGAAGTGAAATTTCGCCAGATCGCGATTCATCTTGTCCACTTCCAGCCCCTGCCCTTCCGGCGACGCGGGTGAGTTCTTCATACCCGTTGGAGTCATGCCGACACGCTGGATGATCCAGTCCCCGGCGGGAACGTCCCAGGTGAGTGTGCCATCGGCCGCGAGCTTGGCAGACAGGTTTTTCACGTCGTTGACAGGCACGCCGAGTTTCGCAGAGTCCGGCTCGGCCTGTGTCGGCCACAAATAGGTGTCCCACATGGGCAGCGGCGTGGCATTCATTTTGCCCAGTTGCTTTTCGACGAAAGACTCAAGTCGAGCCGCACTGGACAAATCTATTTCCGCCAATTCCGCTGTCTTGCCACGCCCAAAGACCCCCGAAAATATGAGGCGGAAATGCTGGGATGTTGTCGGGGCAAAACTGATTGTGACCGGCCCGCGCGGCATGAAGCCAACGCCTTGAGCCATGTTTGAGCGGTCGCACTTGAACTTCCGCACGCTCTGGAATATTCCGCCGGCATCGCCAGCCTGCAATTCACAGTTCGCCCCAAAAGCTTCGTCACTGGGAATGATTTCCAGGCTGCGCGCGGTCAGGGGCGTCGCGAGTTCGATGTTCACTGTCACCGGCGCTTTGCTTGGGCCCTTGCCGAAAGGGAGTTCGACGCCTGTATCGAGTTTGCCGTCCACCAACTGCTCCGCGCCCGTCACCGCCGGCGTGCAGCTCACGCGGGGCGAATGGGCCGACAAGGTGTCCCCGTCGTTCTGCGGCGCAGGAAACGCCAGCACGGCGACATCTTGAAATTGCAGGTTGGGCGCGGGTAGTAGGCCGGAAAATTTCTGCGGTCCGGTCACGCGTAGCTCGGAAGTGGCGAGGTAGCGCATGGTTTGTTCGGGCTTGATCCACGGCCCGCCGGACTGACTCCAACCCGGGCAGTTGAACAGGCCGATGTTGACTCCAACCCGCCCGCCTTCGCGCATGGCGTGGCCGATCAGTTCCCACCACTCGGGCGTGAGCACCTTGATTTTCCCGGCCGGCTGATTGTCGAGGAAGATGTTGCCGATGAGCGCCTCGCCGATGCCGACGCGCGACATGGCTTCAAGATCTTTGGTGATGCCCTCCTTGGAAATATTGTCACTGATCCAATACCAGTAGCACCATGGCTTGGTTTGTTCCGGTGGATTGGTGAAGCCGCTTTCGAGCGGATCGCCGGCCCGGAGCAGCGCGCTGGTGGAGCAGAGCAACAAACACAACAGGATCGTTTGGACTATTTTCATTTTTAACTATTTCGGTAATTTTGCCGGTGTTACTTGGGAGTCCTTCGCGGTGAAACTCCATTCCTTGACGACGCTCCCCGCCTCGTTCTTCAGGTGGATGACTCGGAAATGGATCTCGCCGCCCTGCCGGACGGATGCCGCCGGCAACTGACCGGTCGCCTCGATATTGTGTGGGAAGAAGTCGAAGATGGTGTCGCGTTGCGCAGTGGCAAGGCCGTGAATGGTTTCATGCTGGATCTAAGATTTCGCTTTGGCGCGCATTTTTGTCGGCGGAACCGACCTGACGTATTCGCCGGACTTTGCCGTATTTCGTACGACGTCACACCGAAAGGGAACCCCACCCACCCAGCACAGGTGCAGTCTACGCCAGTTCTTGTTTGGAGCCCCGGCTTTAGCCGGTGGGTGCCCACCCATGCACGCATTGCCTGAAGGCGGGACTGCAAACTGACAAGCCAGTCTATCAGCATCGGTTCAGGTTCGGTGCCGGCGTTACTGATCCTCAAACACGACTTGGCGCGTCGCGCGGTCTATCGTTAGCTTCTTGCCGGGCGGCGGGGCAGGCAGCCGTTTGCCTTGCAGCGCGGGAAAGTTGGTCAACTCGTTCAGGTCGCGGGGATATGAGCCTTTGGCCATCACCCACGTTTGCAGGGCCCGGGAGACCTCCGGCAGGCTGGCCTCGGAACCGACTTTGTTCCCCGCGCTCTTGGAGCATCCTGCCAAAAAAGTACCGATGACGACCATGGCCAGTAAAGGTTTCAACATGGGTCAAGATTCCTCAGGGAGCCATGGAGGCATGGTCCCGCGCCCAGAGTGCCCGCTCGTCGGTGCGCGGGAACTGGTAGCCCGCTGTGCTGTTGCGGAGTGCCTGGGCGTGGCCGTCAAAGTAACCAAAGTTGCAGCGTTTGTCGTGGCGTCCCAGCGAGCGTGAATCGCCTCCTGGGAAGTTGCCATCGCTAGGCACTCGGAAGTAGCTGACCCCCCCGCCAAAAACCGTCATCGATGCCGCGTCGTAGGGAAGGTCTGGCACCCAGAGGTCGGCGCCCAGCATCAGCGTATTCACCGTAACCGCCCCGGCATCGGCGAAGATAATAGACTGGGCCGGTTTTTGGACCATGCTTTCTTTGATGAGTTTGGGGTTCGTGTCCGTATTCGGAACCGTTCGGGCAAACTCAGGATGGTTCATCCCAATCCCCAGTGTGTTATTGGTGCTCAGGGAACCGCCGACCGATTTGTTGGCCAGGGCCCGCATCGACGGGCAGTCGTAAACCTTGTTGCCCTTGGCAAAGCCGCCCAATCGCAAAGCGTCTTCCCAGAACAGTCCGTTGGCGTTCTGAACCACGAAGGTCGCCGAATCGTACACCCAGTTTTCGAACGCCGGGTTGTTTGGCTGCCGCCAAAGCGGCATCACGGTGCCCCGATTGTCATCTACGTACATCTTGGTAGCTATGGAGATCTGCCTCATGTTATTGAGGCAACTGGTCGCCTTGGCTTTCTCTTTTGCCTTGGAAAGCGCCGGCAGGAGCATCGCCGCCAGGATGGCGATGATGGCGATGACTACCAGCAACTCGATCAGCGTGAAGCCCCGCCGCATCTCGCTGGCTTGCACTTTCATTGGTCGTCGTTCATCCATATGCTTTTCACTTCGTTCTAGGTTCGGTCCCGTTGCCTAACCGGCCCCGACCCGAATCTCTACCTCTGCCGCTTATCGGTTGGCTTTATTTACCTAAGCCCGCTTTTGTGCTCTCGCCATCCCGCATTCGCGGGATGGCCAGAGTTATTCCGCACTCGCAAACTGGCCAGGCGCCTCCGGGAGGCGCCTGGCCATCAACTCAAGCCCAATCAAGGGTAAACCATGCGGTAGAACCCAGCCGGCTTCGCGGGATCCAACGGGATCACCACCTGGTCCACGCTAGCTGAGCCCGGATAAACGTCCCAGTCCGCCAGGTTCGCGCTGACACCTTGCGCCAGGTTATTGGTCTGCACCAGCAACCGCCAACCGATGTGGTCGGCTGGCCAGGACAGGGTGAGATTAGTCCCATTGACGCTCGAACCGATATTGAAGGGCGTCGTCGAGACGCTGGCGTAAACGGCAATGGTCCCATCCACTGCCAGATTATTGGTCCAGCCCAATCCGGTCGGCAGCGCGGGCAAACTCGGCGTGACGCCGGTCAGGGCTGTGTAATTCGGTAGCGTGAAGAGCTTGAACGAATCGCCGGCTGCCAGCGCGTCCGGCCCCAAGTTGGTCACGGTGATACTGCCGGTGAAGACGAAGTTGGAGTCCGCCACAATCCGGTCCTGGAGGAGTGTGACACCCGTCTTACTGATTTCCATCACGCAGTTGGCGGCGTTGGTCACGATGTTGTTGAACGTCAGGGTGCCGGGGCCCAGCAGGCCCGGAGTGCAGGTCGAACCCGGCTGCAGAATGGCGACGGGGGTGACCGGCCCGATGCCCCCGAAGGTGGCGCCGCTCTTCACGAGCACAGATACATCCACGGCCCCGCTGCCATTCCCGATTTGAGCGGCTCCCAGGAGGATACCCTCGCTGACGGTCAAATTATTGAGCAGGACACTCGAGGCAAAGAGCAGCCCCGCACCGGATTTAGTCATCCGGGCGCCGCCATAATACTGCGCGACGTTGGTCAGGCTCGAATTTCCCGCCACGTAGATGGTGGTGTCCGCGTCGAGCGCGGTGTGGGCCCCACCAACCCCCATGGTCGTGGCGCTGTTGGTGATAATCAGGGATCCCAGGCCGGTCGGGCCCGCGCCACTGAGGTGCAGGTGTTCCGAGGTGCTGATGCTGCCACCCTCGAGACTGCCATCGATCATTACGGCGCCTCCGGACGAAACGATGGTCCAGGTCGAGCCGTTGAAACCGCCCGCGCCCAGAGCCGCCCCATCGGTGATGCGCAGCGTGCCGTCTTGAGCGTACGTGGCGCCGCTGTAGGTGTTGGCGTTGGTAATGGAGAGCGTGCCGCTACCCTGCTTAGTCAGGGCGATGGTACCCACCAACAGGTTGGGCAGGAGGGCGTTGTTGCTGCTGTTGAGG
>JBBQYD010000026.1:0-21119 GCA_038209025.1 Verrucomicrobiota bacterium
ATTGACCCCAAGCGGGCTGTTGGCGATCTCCGCCGTGGAGCCGATCGGCTTCTCAGTCAGCGACCATCCGACATCGACGATGTTGGAGGAGGCGAAACCGAGGTCGATCAGCGCCTCGAGATAGGCGGGTTGGCCGACGCCGACAGTGGCCATGCCACTGGCCCCCTGGATGCCCGTCAAAGAGTAATCTTTAATCTCCTGGGGGGTGAGAGGTCGGAGGGTGAGTTGTGCATTGAGCGCGGCAGCCTGCGCAGTCAGCGCGGTGCCCGCCACAACGAGCAAAGAAGCGGCGAGACAGGCTCGGGAGGTATTAAGCCATTTTTGCGATGTCATAAGTTGATAGATTGATAGCGACGCACGGATTTTTACGCAAACGGGTTATGCCTGTCAACAATAAAACTGATAGTCTTTCACATTAGCATTCTCACTCCTTGTGATTAGCTCCCCTCATTACACGCCCCCGGGAGATCCGCCCGCCCGGAAACCGCCTGCCAGAACCGGGGAAAACTCACCGGCTCTGACCCGCCAGAAGCGGGGGCCATCCCCCGCATATTCAGCCCAACCGCCTGAGGATCATTCCTTTCCCGGCCCTCACTGCTGCTTCGCGCGGTAGTATCGCAGCGGAGCCTGAACCACCGCGCCGGTATCGGTCAGAAGACTCGTCCCCGCGGCATTGGTGAGCAGGCGAAACGGAAGCCACTGCGCCAGGTTGGTGGAGGTTTGGATCCAGTAGCGGCCGCCCGTTTCGGAATCGAACTGAAACTGATACGCGCCGCCTGGGTCGAACCCCAGCGACGTGAGCCGCGCCGGCCCGTAAAGGATGCCCGTCAGGTCGGCGTAGAAATCGGGCAGTGGCAGGGTCAGGAGGCGATTAGTGGTCGTCGCCCGGCAGTATCCGGCGAGGGCTGCGGTGGGCGGGTCATACCACTCCGCGAAGTAGTCGCCAGCCGGCCAATTGGTCAGCGTGATGGTCTGGCCTTGTTGGAGGGGAAGGACGGCGTTGGTGGCGCTGCCGGGATAAGCGGTGCCAGGCGCGACCACATAGACCAACGCCTCGCGCGGGCCGCTCAGCCCGATCGGCTCGCACGGAGGCCGCCAGTCATTGGTGTAGGACGCGGGCAACACCTGTTCCAAGCGCACCCAGTCGAGATAAAACCAATCTGCCCCGAGATTGGCGATCTCCACGAGTCGTTTGCCCGCAGGCAGGTCAACTGTCAGATCGAGGTTGTACTCGTTGGTTACGGAGTAGGCGCCATCCAGGTTGGGGAGGTTGGTCCGGTAGAGCTGGGAGCCATCCGCCCGCACCACGAGAACTGAGTTCCAGGAGACGGAATTCAGGTGCATGACAAGCCGGGCGTTGTTCGTGAACCAGGCGTTGAGGCGGAAGGGGATTTTCAAATCCGGATGCGATGAGCCGTGGACAAAACTGTCAAAGGTGCTGGCGGAGAAATTGGCCGCCGCGGCGTTGGGGACGGCAAGTTCTCCCGGGAGCATCGCTCCCCACCCGCTGGCAAGCGGCAGAGTGACAGTGAAGGGCTGGCCGTTGGAAATCAGGCCGCCCACCGTGGCGGGCGGCGTCAACGACGCGGCGAAAAGGAGATTCGTCCAGTCGCCCCGTCCCCAGCCCGTCCGATTCAGAATCGTTCCCAGGGCTGCGAACGTCGGGTAGGCGTTCTCGCTGTGGATGTTTTCCCACCACCATGACATCGCGGTTCCCACCGACCCGCCCAGCGCCCCGCCCCAGATTCCCTGTCGAAAGCCGCGCAAGTACGGGTCCGCCGCCCGGTTCCAACCCTGCCAACTGGTGCCGTATTCGTCAACGAGCACCGGCTTCCCGTATTTCTGCCGCAGCCCTTTCACAACGGTGCTGAATGAGCCCGCCGGCTGGCTCGCGCCATAAGAATGCACACACACGTAATCCATTTGCGGCAGACTCCAAATCTCCGGATGCGGCTCGGCGTAAGTGAAACTCGTGGTCAGCAGGTGGCCAAACGGATCGTGCGTCCGCATCCAGCCGCCCATCTCCCCATGCCAGGCGGCCACATTGGTTGCGTTGAGCAGCGAAGCGACATTGTCGATCTCGTTGAAGAACTGCCACGCCAGCAGGTTTGGACTGTAGCCGTAGCGGGCCACGAGATAGCGCAAGCGCTTCTGGTACGTGGCTCTGGCGATGGCATTGGTGAAAAAGGCGTTGGGCGTGAGACACGGTCCGCCGTTGGTGATGCAATAGGGATTCTTGGGCCAGTAATTATTGCCACCCCAGTAATCCGGGTCCACCGCGAACATGCCGTGAAAATCGAGGCAGAGTTCCAGGTAAAGGCCCCGTTGTTCAGCCAGTTGCAGGACGTAATCCAGTTGCCAGGCCCGGTCCAGCCGGTACCGGTTGAGCGAGGTTGCTTCCGTCTCGAGCCCAAAGGCCCACGGACACATCCAGAGCCGGGCGTAGTTCCCCCCCGCCGCCTGCATGGCGCTGAACCAGTCGTCGTAGTCGTACGTGCCTCGCGCGCCGTGCCAGCAAACATTCGCGCCGATCAGCCGCAACGCCTGGCCGTCCCCCGTCTCGAAATACTGGTTGCCGGCGTTCCGTCTCACATAACCGTTCCGGGCTGGCGCAGTCCCCCCGACCATAAAGTTCGTGGCCGCGGGCAGCCCGCAGGCAACCCCGTTGGTGAGCACGGACACCGTCACCGTGTAATTGCCGCTCACGGGCGGGGTGAATCGCAGCCGCCATTCCGCCGCTCCCAGGACACTCAGCGCCTCGCTTCCGCTCGACAAACGCCTTTGATAGCCCTGGTACCAGAACCCGGGAACGGCAACGGTCTGCCCGGATGGCGACAGGAACGAACCTTCCACGCGGATGGTGTCCGGATCAAACGGATTGGCCATTGCCGGAACACCCGTGATCCGAAACTCCATGCGTTGCCACGGCTGGCCGGCATTCAGTGGGGCGACTTCCACGCCGGCCTGCGCGGCAGCAGCCAGCGCCAGGCCAAGCCCTATGGCAAACCCTTTGCGGCAAATCCTAAACATCAGATTCCTAACCATTGCCACCCGCTTTCAGATACTTGGTCACCGCTTCGGTCCGCCCTCGCACATGGAGCTTCTCGTAAGTCCGGCCCAGATGCGTGCGCACCGTGTCAGCGCTGATCCCCAGCCGTAAAGCGATCTCTTTATTGGTAATTCCCTCGGCGAGCAAGCTTAGGATTTCGGTTTCGCGCCGGGAAAGCCCTTGCCCTTCCACGCCGGCGGCCGGCTCCGACTGAAACGACTGCACGACGAGACGGGCGATCTCACCGGTCATGGGTGCGCCTCCCGAGCGGACTTCGGCGATGGCACGCAACACTTCATCGGTTTGCGCCCGCTTCAGCAGATACCCGCTGGCGCCGGCCTTCAAGGCGCGGAGAATCAGCTCGGTGTCCTTATAGACCGTGAGGATGATCACCTGGAGCTCCGGCATCCTGGCTTTCAAACGCGCCGTGCAAGAGATACCCGATTCACCCGGCAGGTGGATGTCCATCAGGACCACCTCCGGCTTCAGCCTCGGGATTTCCACCATTGCCTCTTTGGCGGTGGCGCAGGTGCAAACGCACCGGTAGCCGGGCGTCGCCTCGATGAGTTCGCCCAGCGTCTGCCGCACCGTCTGATTGTCTTCGACTATGGCCACGGTGATCATGGTGTCATGCGGGGTGAGGGCCGGCCGGCAACGGCAGCAGCAGCCGGATGGTGGCGCCGGCGCCGGGTTGAGCCTGGATCTCGCAGCGGCCGCCGATGCCCGCCAGGCGCTGCCGCAGGTTGGCCAGGCCATTGCCTTCCGCGGGCACGGCCGGATCAAAGCCCTGCCCGTTGTCCGAGATCGCGATTTCCAGCACGCCGTCGTGCAACGCGAAGGTCACCAGCACCTCGCTGGCGTGGGCGTGGCGGAGGATATTGTGGAGCACTTCCTTGACGGCGAGAAACAGGTTGTGGCGCACATCCGCGTTCAACCGCAGCGCCGGCATGTCCAACGGAATCTTCAGCCGGCAACTGATGCCCGAGGCCGCCAGGTAATCCTCCGCGTAGCTGCCCAGGTAGCCCGCGAGGAACGGCAGTGCGTCCTTGCTCGGGTTCACCAGCCACACGATCACGTCCAGCGCCTGAACAAGCGCGCGGCCTTTGGCGGCAATCGTGCGGAAGCGGCTCCGGGCGCGCTCGGGCGAGGGCGGATGGCCCAGCCCGGCGTCCGCCAGCAAACTGATCTCGGTCAGGCTCGAACCCAGATCGTCGTGCAAATCACGCGCAATGCGCGAGCGCTCCGCCTCGATCGCGCGCATTCTTTCCGCCCGCTCCCGCTCCTGAATCTCAACCCCGAGTTCGGCGGTTCTTTGCTCCACTTGTTTGCGCAGCATCGTGATCCAAACCATCGCCAGCAACAACCCTCCGACCAGCACGCCCACGACGATCATCATCCGGCGCAAGGTGGACCATACCGGCCGCGCCAGCAGCCGGACGTCGGCGGTTGAGTTGAGCAGCAGTTCGAAGGAGTCAACCTCTCGTCCCCCGGCCCGGTCCCCAACGCGCCCCGCAAATGTCCCGGTCAATTCCAGCTTGCTGCCCACGGGAAAGGAGAGTCCGGCCGCGTCGCGGGCCGGCAGTCGCGCCACAAACACATACGGGCCCGCCTGCAGTCCCAACACCTGGTCCTCCTGATCCTTGCTCAAGTTAAGCAGCAAGGCCTCGGTCCGCACCCTCATCGCATCCAGCCCTCCCACCGGCCAGGGAACCTCGGTGAGCGGCAGCGGCTTGGGCAAATCAGCACGACCGGTCTGCTTCACCAGGGCCTCGCGCAGCACCGCCGAGGGCCCGCCCAAATCGGGAAAGCCCACCACCTCCACGACGTCGCCCACCTCCAACCGCACCGTGGCGCGCGGAACAAACCGCAACCCGTTGGTCCCGTCCGTGAGGTAATACGCGCCCGCCCGGATGTGGACCACCTGGCCGGCCACTTTCACCTGCTTGAGCATCGCCGCCTGCGCATCGAACAGGAGCAACTCCGCCACCCGTTTCAGCGGCGCGGAAAAGGGATACGCTGGCGGTGGTTCATCCACGTTGATCACCGCCGAGTGGATTTGCACTTCGCCGATCTTGAAGACATGCGTCACTTCATCCTTCACCGCCCACAGGCATCCCCGGATGCGGATGAGCGCGCCTACATGCCGCTGGATTTCCCCGGGCGCGGTTTCTGTCAGTTGAGCCTGAATCTTGCCCCCGCTGGTCAGCAGCGCCACGCGGTTTGATTCCACGGCCGTGGCGACCCCCCGCAACTCGACGTAGTGCGTATCGAGACTGCCATTGATCAACTGGTCCCAGGTCGGTCGCACGGGCTCGGGCATCACCCCGCGCCCCAACCGCGTCACGTGCTTCGCCCGGATCATGGGCGAAAACTGCGCCTCCGTCACGCCTTCCACCTCCCAATACTCCCACGGCCGCAGGTCCCAACTGTCATCCACTTCCACCTCATCCACGAATATGCCCGAGGTCGTGTCCTGCAACACCACCGCCGTCTGCTCAGACCAGGTGATGACCCCGCGAATCTTCACTGGATAGCCGCGCATCGCTTCCTCGCGTTTGAGATGCTTGATTTCCGCCACCGTGGTCAGCCTCGGCAATTGACCCGAGTCCGTCTCCGTCCCGGCCACCGAGGGCTGCGGTGCATGGGTGAGAACCTCCACATGCCTGGCGTCCGGCACCCAGAACATTCCAGGGATTAGCTGCTCATCCAGGGTGGAAGCGCTCCAGCAAACACCCGTCACCCGGACCCGGCTTCCAGGCGACAGCTCCGACGAAACCTCCGTTCCATCCGCCAGTTCCACCCGCAGTTTTCCCGTGCTTGAACTGAGCGCCATGGTCAGTCCGCCCGGCTCCCTCCGGCTGAGGAAATCCACCCGGCCATCAACCTCCGCCCAGAAGCCCTCGGGCCCGGTTGGAAGAACCTGTCCCAACCCCACCCGCCGCGGAGCAGGCAACGCCGTACTCCCAACCACCTTCACCTGTGGCAGGCCGACGAACAGGCAACTCCCGCCCGCCGAAGCCGTGGCGAACGTGTACACGCCGGCTTGGGCAACCTCCAGCCAGCCGTCATAACAAACCGCCACAAACTGATCCCGGCTCCGCACGGCCAGATCGAAGTTGGACACGATTCCTTCCCTGCTCGGGCGCAGCCGGTCAAACTCGGGAATCTGCCACCAGGTTCCCTCGTAGCTGCGCCACCGCACACCCGCGGCCAGCGCACGCGTCGCATCGCCGGGATGCACCGCGCCCTGGAACAAGGCGGAGTCGGGAACGGTTTGGCGCGGAAGACCTGGCCCGGTGATAAACACGCTCAGTGCGTTCGTGCCGTTCCGGCCGAACCAGCCCACCCGGAAAGGATGCTTCCCTTGGTTCAAGGAAACCTCCCCAGCCTTCTCCCGCCAGGAGTGAATGCGATCATTGTTTACGACCAGAGTCTTCCCCATTCGGAAGCTCCCGCCTCCACCAATCCCCGTGCAAGCGCCCTCTACCGTCACCACCTCACCGCCATGCAGCGCGGGATCCCGCGGATCCACCTCCATGATCGCCGCCCCCGAGTCGTCCTGCAACACGACCTCAGGCCTTCCGGGGCTGGCCCAGCAAACCACTCCGTGCAAGCGCGCCTGCACGGTGACTCGCTGCTCCGCAGTCGCCAACTGGTGAAACTGCTGCAGGTTGGTGACTGCGTCGCCCGCGGCTGCCAGGGCCGGCAGCCCAGCCGCCAGCATGAAGCTCGCGACCGCCTTCAGCCGTAACCAGCCGGCAGGTGACTTCCCACGCATGATCCGATTGTAAAGCATCCCTCCCCAGCTCTCACGTCGGAAAAACTGGTTTCTCACAACGCGAACCAACGCCACCGGCAGGTTTGGATTGGCGCAAAGGGCATCGCCGCAAGGCGATGCCCTGGCGGGCTGTTAGAGCGTGATCAGTCAGGCGCTCACAACGCAGGCTTCACTTCACCAGGCGGAAGAAGCTCTGCCCGGCCGAAGGCAGGGTGCTTTGCGGTATCAGCATCCGGTTGCCCAGGCTGGTGTTGATGACATTGGTCCACTGGGAGTTCGTCGCCCACGAACCCGCCGCCAGCGTGGAACTGGCTTGCAGCGAAAAACCGCTATCCGGGAGCGTCCAATTCACCCAGTACTTGTGGTCGGGACGCAGAACGAAAACGCAGCTCGGCATCTCACCGACCACCTGCCATTTCACATTCAGCGGGTCCGGGTTCAAACCCGGCCCGGCAAACTGTTCATCGATATCCGCCGATAAGGCGCCGGTGACCTTCACCTTCGAGTAGGTTGACGACTTCCCGCCATTCCCGGCGCCGTTTTGCTGGTTGCCGAAATACACGCTTAGCGGGTTGTAAAACTCCATTGCCACCGCTTCCGGCAGCGAGAAGTTCGTGATCGCGCCGCTGGGGGCGGTAATCGTGACGTTCGTGTCGTTAAGGAAGGTCAGGCTCCACGTTCCCAGAACGCCGTTCGAGCAAACCAGATCCGCCGGCCGGTAATCCGATGCGTTTGCCCACGCATGATTGGTCTTGTACCGGAACGCTGCCAGCGCGGTGCCGTTCGTCTGGTCTCGAATGTCCAGCGCCATCACCGTAGCCGCATTGTAGTCCACTGAGGAATCATTGCCGCCATTGGGGACGAGGAATATCTGCGATTGAAAGGCATTGTAGCCGGCCGGGTAACTGGCGATCGTCATCGAATAGGTCACCGGCAGGCTGCCATACCCGAGCCAGGAGTAGTAGGGCAACCCGTTCACCGGATCCAGCGTGCGAATCATGCCACGCCGATACCCGTTCCCACCGCCGGGCGCCACGACCGTCAGTCCGGGCGGCGTCTTCACTGGCGCGATGGATACCGTCGGTGGCGGCACGGTTGCCGCCCGCCCGTGCAGGATGACGTTGTCGATCCAGAAAAGCGTGGTGCCCGTCAGCGACGCCCCGGTGTTGTCCTGCTGGAGCTTGAATCCCACATGGGATACGGAACTCAGATTGGGAATGGTGGATGCGTCGAAAGGCATCTCCACATGGATCCAGTCGGTGTTCGTGGCATAGAAGAAGCGCGTCGCCACGTAGGTGCTCGGCCAACCGTCCGAGGTGGGTGTCCAGACCAATTGCACCCCGCCGAAACTGCCCAAACCATCCGTGGCCGAGGCCGCCTCAAAGCGGATATCGAAACTGATATTCGTGTAATTCACCAGGCTGAGCACCGCACTGTTGGGGAAGCGATAGTTCACCATCACCTGGTCACCCGAAGGCTTGCCAGACCAGTCAACGGACCAGTGTGCTGAGCCGGAGCCCGCCGTGTTGGCACCCAGCGTCGTGGTTTTGTTCACGGCCGCCTCCCAGGTGATGCCAGGAACTGCCGTGCCCCACCACAGGTTGGCAAAGGCCGCGGTTGTGTCGGTATCGAACTGGTCCACGATGAAATTCGTGGTTTGCGCCTGGCTGGCCGTCAGACCCGCCGCCATCAGGCTCAGCAGGGCAGCGGTTAGGTTTCGTGTTGGAGTCCGTATCATAGCGGTGCCTCTTTGTAGGTTCTGGTTGTTGGTGCGGAATATTGGGGCCCATTTGACGAGATCGTCCCCGAATTGTCTATCCCCCGAATGGCGTATTCTTTGACGTTCCATTCCGGGAGCTGGGGGTACCCGCAGGCGGTCTCGCAGTTTGTTTGAGGGGGTCTCACAAGCGACGCCCGGGAGGAATCCCGGGCCGGGGATGAAGCGGTCCCGGGGTTCTGACGTCTTTGCACTACTAATTTCAAAGGCCATATTCCCCGAAAACTCTTGTTGACCAGGCTCTTATCAAGCGAGATATTCAATCGATGACGTATTACATTACGTCCCATATGACGACGATGATACGTTGGACAAGGTTTACACGATGCGTGCCAGTGACGCTTGGCATTCTCTCGAGCGTTTGAGAGGCTCCATTTTCAGACACGTTCTTGGCTCTTTTCAGATTCTGCCTATCATTACATTTTTATGAGTAAAGAGATGCCACCTAACCATCGGCCTCCACTGAAGGCGGCAAGCGCGTCCTGTTTGCATCTCAGCACCTCTGGGCGCGCGCCACTCAGGCCGGGTGTTAGCGCCACCACGCGAATGATATGAGAACAGCGCGCAGGCGTTGTTTGCCTGGCCTCACGACCATGGCCGTCCTGGGCGTCTGGCTGGCTTTGGCACCGACGGGACGGGCTGCCGGGGCCCTGACCGCAGGAATGGCCCGGTTCGAGATCACGCCGGAGCCGGCCATGACGAACTGGGCGACCCACAAGCCTTACGGCGAGATTCTTGATCCCCTTTACGTGCGGGCGCTGGTTCTGGCCCAAGGCACCCAAAAAGTTGCCCTCATCTTCTGGGACCTGTTGGACGTGCGCGAAAGCGCAACCGCCCGGCTTCGGCCAGGCATTGCCCCCGCCATCGGAACCCCCGAATCGCACATCCTGATTTGCGCAACGCACAACCACTCGGCGCCGTTCTCGCCGATCCAGGGCGATCCCTTGATCAAGACCGAGCAGAAAATCCTGGCGCCAACCCTGGCTGATCCCGCCTTCAAGGCGTGGTCCGCGCGGCTGTTCGAACTCTCGCTCAAGGCCGCGAAGGAGGCCGACGCCTCGCGCCGCCCGGCCACGCTGGCGATTGGCCGCGGGTTCGCGGGAGAGGTGATCTTCAATCGCCGCCCGGTCCGGGAGGACGGCACCGTGGAAACGATCTACGAACCGGCCAACCCTCATGCGTTGCCGGACGGCTTGCGATTCGGCCCCATGGATCCCACCCTCACGGTGCTGACGTTGCGGGACCCCCAAGAACGGGTGATGGCCACGCTTTTCAACCTCCCGTGCCATGCCGTCGCCATTTACTCCCATTACCCCGGCATTTCCGGGGACTGGCCGGGGGCGGTGGCGGCCGGCCTGCAACGGGAACAGGGCGGCGAAGCGTTGTGCCTGCCGGGTTGCGCCGGGGAGATCGTCCCGGCGCGCCGGGGCACCGCAGCCCGCGACCAGATGGCCAAAGTCATTGTGGAACGGGCCGTGGCGGCGGCGAAATTGGACCATCTGATCCAGGGACCAAACGGACTCAGCGCGGAAACCGCCTCCCTGGAACTGCCTCTGACGGAAGCGGCCCGCCGCGACCTGGGGTGGGACCATTTTCGCGCCGAGGTCCAGGTGATTGTGCTGGGCTCGCTCGCGCTGGTGGCGCTGCCGGGCGAACCGTTGATCGAGGTGGCCAAAGCCATCCAGCAGGGATCGCCTTTCCCGCACACCATCGTGCTGGGCTATGCCAACGGCACCGGCGTGCAATACGTCGGCCCGGCGGGTGAGAAGGCCCGCGGCGGATACGAAATGGGCGAGTTCGGATTCGGGACCGACGCCTGTGGAACGCTGCTGATCGATACGGCGATCCGCCTGCTCAACGCCCGGCACCGGAACCAGTCCCCCTGACCGCGAGAAAACTTTGAAGGACGCCGCACTGGTTGCCGGGGTCCTTTGTTTTGAGTCAACTCGGAGCCTCGCGGGCGGCTTGGATTTTGCTTTCCGCAGAATGTGATTTTGCGGCACTATGCCAGTTAAGGAATACCTATGAACATATTTGATCTGTCGGGTGAAGTCGCGGTTGTGATCGGCGCCACCGGCGCGCTCGGTGGCGCCCTGGCCGAGGGATTGGCCGAAGCCGGCGCCAAGGTGGCCGTGCTGGGGCGCAACGCGGAACGTGGTAATGCGCGCGTCAACGCCATTCGCGCGCGGGGCGGGCAGGCCGATTTCTTCAGTGCCGACGCCGTGAAACGCGAGAGTCTCGCGAACGCCCGTGAAGCCATCGAGAAGGCGCTCGGCCCGGTCTCGATCCTGGTCAACGCCGCCGGCGGCAACGACCCCAAGGTAACCGTCACCGCCGATATGCCCTTTGAGCGCATCGGGTTGGCGGATTGGCAGGCCAATTTCGACCTGAACCTCGTGGGCGGGGTGTTGCTGCCCTGCCAGGAGTTCGGCCCGGCCATGGTGGCGCGCGGCGCGGGCAGCATCATCAACATTGCCAGTGTGTCCGCCCATTTGCCGCTTTCCCGCGTGGTCACCTATTCGTCCGCGAAGGCCGCCGTGCTGAATCTCTCGCTGTTCCTCGCCCGCGAGTGGGCCGCAAAAGGCGTGCGGGTCAACACCATCACCCCGGGCTTCTTCCCCGCCGAACAGAATCGCAAGCTGCTCTTCAACGATGACGGCTCGCCAACCGCGCGCACCAAAGCCATCCTGGGACACACGCCCATGGGCCGTTTCGGGCAATCCCGCGAATTGATCGGCGCGGCCCTGTTCCTCGCGAGCAGTAAAGCCAGCAGCTTTGTCACCGGCACGGATATCCGGGTCGATGGCGGTTACCTGGCCCAAACGATTTGAACCATTCCAACCCAGGCCAGAAAATGTCCGCACCCAGCTCCGGTTCCGCCCACTTGAATGCCGGGCAGGTGGCGGCCATTGTCAGCCGTGCCTGCCCGGCGGAAAACTATCGCGGCAAGCGCGTGCTCCTGATCATCCCGGACGGCACGCGCACCGCTCCGGTGGGCCTGCTCTTCAAGACCCTGCATGCGCAAATTGGCGGCGTCACGTCGGCCTTTGACATCCTGGTGGCCCTGGGCACGCACCAACCGATGAGCGAAAGCGCGATCTGCGAGCGCCTGGAACTTACCCCGCTGGAGCGATCCAGCCAGTACGCCGGGGTGAAGTTCCACAATCACGCCTGGAATAACCCGGCGGCCCTCCAGCAGGTGGGCACCTTGACAGCCGATGAGGTCCGCGAGCTGACCGGCGGCTTGTTCGCGATGGATGTGCCGGTGGAGATCAATCGCCTGCTCTTCAACTACGACCAAATCATTATCGTCGGCCCCGTGTTTCCGCATGAGGTCGTGGGTTTCAGCGGGGGAAACAAATACCTGTTCCCGGGCGTGGCGGGCCCGCAGATACTTAACTTTTTCCATTGGCTCGGCGCGGTGGTGACCAACCCGATGATCATCGGCAACAAGTGGACGCCGGTCCGCCGCGTGGTGGATCGCGCGGGCGCCATGGTCAAGCTGGACAAGCTTTGCTTCTGCCTGGTGGTGGACTCCGCGAAGGAATTGGCGGGGCTCTTCGTGGGGACCCCCGAACGGGCCTGGGACCAGGCCAGCGAGCTTTCAAGGAACGTTCATATCACCCGCAAGGATAAACCGTTTCACACCATTCTCTCCTGCGCCCCGGCCATGTACGATGAACTGTGGACCGCGGGCAAATGCATGTACAAGCTCGAGCCGGTGCTCGCTGACGGCGGAGAACTCATTATATACGCGCCCCATCTCAAGGAAGTTTGCCTCACCCACGGCCGCCATATTGAAGCGATTGGCTACCATTGCCGGGACTATTTTCTCAAGCAATGGGACCGCTTCAAGGACGTGCCGTGGGGGGTTCTGGCCCATTCCACACACGTGCGGGGCATCGGCACTTTTGCGGATGGCGTGGAGAAATGCCGCGCGCAAGTTACTCTCGCAACGCAAATTACACCAGAAACCTGCCGCAAAATCAACCTGGGCTACCGCGACCCCGACAGCATAAGACCGGAAGAGTTTGCAAATCAGGAAGGCCAAGGTATTCTGCTGGTGCCCAAGGCGGGTGAAATGCTCTATCAGCTAACCAACCCGCCGCATTGGGCGGGTGGCAAAGGCAAGTAACTCCCGCATAAACCTATCCCTGCGGAACGCCTGCACCCAATGGCAGTGGGGTCGCGTGTTTATATGAAATGGATTACTGAAATGGCCTCAGCGCAGCCAATAGCATGGGCAGTGCTGGTTCTCATGTTGGTGGCGGTGGCGGGTTTGGCTTTATCCAGCCTCAAAGTCAAGGGCGTCGGCCTGGGCATTGCCTGGGTGCTTTTTGCCGGCATCATCGCCGGCCATTTTGGCATGCACATTGAAAAGGAGATCCTCGAATTCGTTCGTGAGTTCGGCCTCATTCTCTTCGTCTTCACCATTGGCCTGCAATTGGGTCCCGGGTTCTTTGCCTCGTTCCGCAAAGCCGGATTGAAACTCAACCTCATGGCGCTCAGTGTCGTGCTGATGGGCGCGGCCATCGCCCTGGCCACCGCTTACATCGCGGGCTTCGATGTGGTGGCCGCCCTCGGCCTCTTCTCCGGCGCGACCACCAACACTCCCTCGCTGGGCGCCACCCAGCAGACGCTTCTCACCCTCGGCGGCGACGCCGCGGCCAAAGCCACCCTGCCGGCCCTGGCCTATGCCGTCGCCTATCCCGGCGGCGTGTTTGGCATCATCACGGTATTGCTTGTGCTGCGCGGTGTGTTCCGCATCAACCCGCAAAAAGAAGCCGAGCAGTTCCGCGCCGAACAGCGCGCCGGCATTGAACCGCTGGAACACTACAACCTGGTGGTTGAGAATCCGAACCTGGAGAACCTGGAAATCGGCGACGCTCCGGGACGCGACGGCGGGATCGTTGTTTCGCGCATCAAGCGGGCCGGGTCGCCGGAGGTGGAAACCGCCACCGAGCGTACCGTGTTGCACCTGGGTGATACCATCCTGGCGGTGGGTACCCGCAAATCCCTGGAAAAGTTCCGGGTCGTCATCGGCCGGGTGACTGACACGAACCTGACCAAAGTTCCCAGCCAAGTCATTTCCAGAAAGATTGTGGTCACCCGCAAGGAAGTGCTGGGCAAAGCGCTCGAAGAACTGGACCTGGACGACCTCTACAATGTGACGGTCACCCGGGTGACCCGCGCCGACATCGAAATCACCGCCGTGTCCGACCTGCGCCTGCAGTTCGGCGATGTGCTCCAGGTGGTGGGCGACGAAAAGAGCATCGCGAAAGTTGCTGAAGTGCTGGGCAACCGCATGGGGGCGCTTAACGAAACCCAGTTCATTCCGATTTTCATCGGTATTGCGCTGGGCGTGCTGGCGGGCACCCTGCCGATCGCCATTCCCAACATGCCGGTGCCGGTGCGCCTTGGCATTGCGGGCGGCCCGCTGGTCTTGGCCATTCTGCTCAGCCGGATTGGGCGCATTGGCCCGCTGGTCTGGTACATGCCGGCGAATGCCAATCTGGCCTTCCGGGAGTTGGGCATCGTGTTATTCCTCGCCTGCGTCGGGCTCAAAGCCGGTGAGAGTTTCTTTGCCAAAGTGCTCACCCATGAAGGCCTCATTTGGGCGGTGGGCGGCCTGGCGATCACCATCATCCCGATCCTGACCGTTGGCATCTTCGCCCGGTTGGTTTTTAAGCTTAACTTCACCGTTATCAGCGGGTTGCTCGCGGGCAGCATGACCGATCCCCCGGCGCTCGCCTTTGCCAACGCCGTGAGCACCTCCGACTCCCCCTCGGTGGCTTATGCCACGGTTTACCCGCTTACCATGTTGTCCCGAATCCTGGTGGCCCAAGTGCTGGTGCTGGTGTTCTGCCGGTGACCCCCGGAAAATAAACTTGGAAAATCGGCTGGTTATAAGCAAAATTAGCAATCGCTTTATCGCTCCCGGGTTTTCCGAGGAAAACCCGGGTTTTTGCTGAAATGAAACGAACTCATCATTGTAACGAACTACGCCCGGCACATATCGGGCAAACCGTAACCCTTTCCGGTTGGGTCCATTCCCGCCGCGATCTCGGGGGGGTCATCTTTATCGACATTCGGGACCGCGAAGGCCGCACTCAAACAGTGTTCGACCCTTCCGATCTGCCCGCCGCCCTCTTTGACCAGGCCGCCGCCTTGCGCAGCGAGTGCGTGGTCCGCGTGGTGGGCCAGGTCCGCGCCCGGCCCGCCGGCACCACCAACTCCAAAATCCCGACCGGCGAAATCGAGGTGGGCGCCCAGACTCTGGAAGTGCTCAACTACGCCGACGTCCTGCCTTTCCCGGTGGACGATCCCGAAGTCGCCGCCAAGGTAAACGAGGAACTCCGGCTCAAATACCGTTACCTCGACCTGCGCCGGCCGGAAATCGCCCGCAATCTGAAGCTGCGCAGCAAGGTCGCCACGGCCACCCGTTTCTTCATGGATGAGCAGGGGTTCCTCGAAGTCGAGACGCCCACGCTGTTCAAATCCACCCCGGAAGGCGCGCGCGAATTCCTCGTGCCCAGCCGCATCAATCCCGGCCAATTCTACGCCCTCCCGCAGTCACCCCAACAGTTCAAGCAAATCCTGATGGTCGGCGGCATCGAGCGTTATTTCCAACTGGCTCGTTGTTATCGCGACGAAGATCTGCGGGCCGACCGCCAGCCTGAGTTCACCCAGGTTGATATCGAAATGTCCTTCATCGACCGCGAAGATATTTACGCGCTCATTGAGGGCCTGCTCAAACGCGTCTGGAAAACCGCGCTCAACATGGATATTCAGACCCCGTTCCAACGCATGTCCTTCAACGAGGCGATCAACCGCTTCGGCATCGACAAACCGGACACCCGTTTCGGCATGGAACTGGCCGATTTCACGGAGGAGTTTCGCGCCAGCGGCTTTAAGGTCTTCAGCGGCACGGTGGCCAATGGCGGGGTGGTTAAAGCCATCAATGCCAAATCGCTCGCCTGCGCCACGCAGGGCCAGATCGATGCCATGACCGAGCTGGCCAAGAGCTTCGGCGCGCGCGGCCTGGCCTTCATCAAAGTCGAAGGCGGCGAGTGGAAATCTCCCATCGTCAAATTCTTCGGCGCAGCCGAAAAAGCGGCGCTCACCGCCAAGCTCCAAATTGAAGAGGGCGACTTGATACTCTTCGCGGCCGATCAATGGCTGGCGGCCTCCGAGATTCTGGGCAAGCTGCGGCTCTATTGCGCCGACGTCCTGAAGACCCAGGGCAAGCTCTCCATCCCGGCTGATCGTTTCAATTTCCTGTGGGTGGTGGATTTCCCGCTGCTCAGCTTTGACAAGGAACAGAACCGCTGGTACTCCAGTCACCATCCGTTCACCGCGCCGGTCGCGGAGGACATTGAGTTCCTCAAAACGGACCCCAAGAAGGTTCGCGGGCAGCACTACGATATCGTGGTAAACGGTGTGGAACTGGGCGGCGGCTCGATCCGCATCCACCAACCCGACCTCCAGAAGACCGTTTTCGAGGAGGTTCTCCAGATTCCGCCCGAGGAAACCAAGCTGCGGTTCGGTTACATGCTGGAAGCCTTCCGTTATGGCGCGCCGCCGCATGGCGGCATCGCCCTCGGCTTTGACCGGCTCATTGCCATCCTCTGCGGCACGCCAAGCATTCGCGACGTGATCGCCTTCCCCAAGACCGCCAAAGGAACCTGTCTGATGACCGATTCTCCCTCCGCGGTCTCGGCCCGCCAGCTCCGGGACCTGCACATCGATGTGAAAGTTCCGAAAAAAGAAGGGCAGTAAGCCCCGCCGTTGGAACGAGCACGCCAGGCTCAGGGAGACGGAACGCCCGGCTCCCGGGAGCCTGCGCTCAGTGAAGCTTGAGAAAAGGGGCGGCCTGCACCAACCGATCCACCAGCCATTCCGGCGCACAGCCCAGCAGCACCACCGCCCCCGCCAGCGCCACGATGGCCAGGGATTCCAACGAAATCTCCATGCCGCAGGGCGTTTGGCCGCCAGTGGGCCGCGCGTAAATCTGTTTGAGCACCCGCAGATAGTAGTAGAGCGATACCGCGCTGGTGAGCAGCGCCAAAATCACCAGCCAAAGCCATTCCAGCCTGCCGGTCCCGGTATTCAACGCGGCGGCGAACAGATAGAATTTGCCGAAGAATCCCGCCAGCGGCGGAATGCCCGCCAGCGAGAGCAGAAACACTGCCATGCAAAACGAGAGCAGGGGCGAGCGGTGGCGCAGCCCGGCAAAAGCGTGGAAGTCATCGGAGCCCGTGGCCCGTTCCACCCGCGCGATGACCGCGAACGCGCCGATGATCGTGAGTCCGTACACCAGCAGGTAATAGAGCATGGCGCCCACCCCGAGCCCGTTCTGCGCCAGGATGCCGAGCAACACATAGCCCCCGTGGGCGATCGCGGAAAAGGCCAGCAACCGCCGCACGCTGGTTTGCGCCAGGGCCGCCAGGTTGCCGAGAATCATGGAGGCGGCGGCCGCCAGCGCGATCACCGGCACCCAACCGGAGTTCAGGTTGGGAAAATCAAGCCCCCCGCCGGCGGACAATCCCATCAATAAAACTTTTGCCAGCACGAAAAAACTGGCCAGCTTGGAACCCGACGCGATCATCGCCGCACTCGGGGCGGGCGCCCCCTGGTAGGTTTCCGGCGCCCAAAGATGAAACGGCACAAACGCGACCTTGAATCCAAAACCCACGAGCAGCATGACCATGGCGGGGACCATGAGCGGGTCAGGCCGGGCCGCCTGGAGCGCGGCGGAAATTTGCCGCAAGTCCAGGTGCCCGGAAATGCCGTACATCAGGCTGATGCCGAACAACGTGAAGGCGGTGGACAGGCCGCCAAACAGGAAATACTTCAGACCGGCTTCCGTGGAACGCGGGTCCCCCTTGTTGAACGCGGCCAGCACGTAAAGGCACATGCTGGCCAGTTCCAGGCTCACGAAGATGACCAGGAAGTTTTCTGTGCATACCATGAACAGCAGGCCCGTCAGCGCCAGCAGCAGCAGGCAGAAATACTCGGGGGGATGCCGGGTAAAATCACTTTGCGAAGAAATCAGGAACGTGAACATGCCCAGGACAAGCAGCGACACCTGGGTAATGCGGATCAGGCTGTCGGAGACGAAAATGCCGTTCATCCAATTGGCTTCGCCGGTTTGGAGCAGGAGCAAAACCATGGCCACCCCGGCTCCCAGGGTGGAAATCAACGCCCCGGCCAGAAACCGGTGGCGCGGGGCGGCTTCGCGCAGGCCCACCAGGTCGGCGCCGAGCACCACCAGGGCGGTCAGGACCAGCGCCATTTCCGGCAACGACCAGTGCAGCAGCTCCAGGTAGCTCGCCGTGCTCACGGGTTGCCTCCTTTCAGCAAGGCCTGGAATAGCGGCCCATGCAGGCTGTGCAAAATCGGGTCGAGCAAAATGCGCGGGTAAAGCCCGACCACCAAAGAAACGATCATGAGCAACCCGGCGCCAATTTTTTCGGGCAGCGAAATCGGCTGGAGCTGGGTGAGGGCGGGTTCCGCGGTGAGTGTCAAGCCGGCGCCGGGTTGCGGGGGGCGGGGGGATTCGTTGAAAAACGCCTTGTGCATGGCAGAAAGGGTGTAGGCCACCCCAATGACGATTCCCACACCCGCGGTCAGGGCCAGGGCCGGGAACGCGTGCCAGGCGCCGATCAGCACCTGGAGTTCGGCCACAAACCCGCTAAACCCCGGCATGCCCATCGAGGCGAAGCCCGCCACCACAAAGCTGAACGTGGCGAAGGGCAGCGCCCGGCGCAGGGGGAACCCCTGCAATTCGCCGAAGTCCCGGGTATGCGCCCGGTCATAGATCATGCGGCCCACGACGGCGAAGAGCAGCCCGGCGAGGATGCCGTGAGAGAACATTTGCAGCACGGATCCCGCCATGCCCAGCGGGTGCAGGCTCAACATCCCCAGGAGCACGAAACCCATGTGGCTGACGCTCGAGTAGCCGATGACAAATTTGAAGTCTCTTTGCACCAGCGCCACCAGCGCGCCGTACACGATTCCCACGGCCGCCATGGTGGCGAACACCTCGCGCCAGGAACTCAGGCCGGCCAGGGTGAAGGACCACTCGCTCAGCCCCTCGGGGAAAAGCACCATGGCCACCCGCAGGCAGCCGTAGGCTCCCAGCTTCATCACGACGCCCGCCAGCAGCATCGAGGCCGCCGTGGGAGCCGCCACATGACCGGTGGGCGCCCAGGTGTGAAACGGCCAGAGACCTGCCAGGATGGCGAACCCGACAAACACCAGCGGAAAAGCCCAAAGCTGAAACGGCCGGGCAAAACCTCCCTGCGCCAGGCTCGCCAGATCAAAGGTGTGCGCCCCGGCGGTGACATACGCGGCCAGCAAACCAATCAATACCAGCGCGCTCCCCGCAAATGAGTAGAGGGCCAGTTTCATCGCGCCGTATTCCTTGCGCGTGGACCCCCAAATGACGATCAGGAAGTACTTCGGAATGATCGCCAGCTCGTAGAAAACGAAAAACAAAAACAAATCGAAGCTCAGGAAAACTCCATAGACGCCTCCAATTAACGCCAGGAACAGGGCGAAAAACTCGTTGGCCCGTTCCTCGACGTTCCACGAGAACAGAATCCCGGCCACCGCCGCCAGGCCCGTGAGGACCACCAGCACCAGGCTCACCCCGTCCGCCGCCAGGTGATACTCAATCCCCAGGGTCGGAATCCACGGCAGGCGGACCACAGTCCGCATCTCGCCCCCGGGGTTCTGCCAGAAGGCGATCAGCGTGAGGGCCAGGCAGGCCAGGGCGGTCATCAGGGCGAGCACGCGCGGGCTGCCCCGGCCCCGGGGCAGAAACATCAACCCCGCCGCCGCACCCAGAGATAAATAGATGGTCCAGGCGAGCATATCAGCGTTGGATCTGTAAGAGCAAAACCGCCACGGTGCTGCGGAGGGGGCCCAGCAGGATTTGCGGGTAAACGCCGAGCAGGATCAGGGCGGCGATGACCGGCGCAAAGCGCCACCGCTCAGCCACCGTGACATCGGGCAGCGACGCCCAGGTTTGGTTGAGCGGCCCATGGAAAACCTGTTGAATGACTTTCAAGATGAATATGGCCGTGATCAGCAGCCCGAGCGCGGCGATGGCGGCGGCCACCGGCACAAGACCAAAAGCGCCTTTGAAGATCAGGAACTCGCCGATGAAACCATTCAGCCCAGGCAGGCCCAACGAGGAGAAGAGAGCGAACCCCATGAACCCGGCATACACCGGCGCCACCTCGCGCAGGCCGCCAAAGGCACGAAGGTCCCGCACCCCGCCGGTGTTCTCTTCCAGCCAGCCGATCAGCCAGAAGAGAGCCGCAGCGGTCAGCCCGTGATTGAACATCTGCAGCATCGCTCCACTGAGCGCCGCCGCTTTGTCGGCCGCCATGCCCGGGGTGGCGGCGGCGAAGATCGCCAGCAGGCAATACCCCAGGTGGTTGATGGAGGAATAAGCGAAGACGCGCTTAAGATCGGTCTGCGCGAGGGCCGCCGCCGCGGGCAACACAATGCTGGCGGCCGCCAAAATCAGCAACAGGGTGGAATACCGCGCGATCGGTTCGGGGAAAATCGGGAGGAGAATGCGCAGAAACCCATAAACTCCCATCTTGGACATGGCGCCGGTCAGGAGCATGGTCACCGGCGGCGAAGCCTCGGCATACGTGGCCGGCAGCCAGGTGTGGAACGGAACCAGGGGCACCTTGACGGCAAATCCCAGAAAAGCTCCCAGGAAGAGCAGCGCCATTAACGTGTCCCCGCTCAGGCAGGTCCAACCCAGCTTCTCCGGCAGCATCATCGTCAGCGTCCCGTCTTTGGCCAGGCTGGCAAGCGTGGCAAAATCGAAGGAGCCGGTGGCCAGAAACAGCCCCACAAAGGCCAGCAGCAAGGCCGCGCTGCCAGCCATGGTATAAACAAAAAATTGCATCGCCGCGCCCGACCGGTGGGGACCGCCCCAGAGTTTGATCAGGAAAAAGGCGGGGATGAGGCTCAGTTCCCAGAACAGGAAAAAGTGAAAGAAGTTCAACGCGGTGAACGTGCCGAACAATCCGGCCTGCAAAAACAGGATGAGCGCGTGGTAAAGGCCGGGGTGTTCCGTGACCCGCATGGATGCCGCCAAAGCCATCAAAACCACCAGACAAACCAGCCCCAGCAAGACGAGGCTCAAGCCGTCCAGGCCCAGGTGATACTCGACCCCCAGGGACCGGATCCACCAGCAGCGTTCCACGCGCTGCAGGCCGGCCGCGGAGGGGTCAAACTGGACCCACAGCCACCCGACAATCGCCAGGGACATCGCGCCGGTAATGAGCGAAATGGCGCTGGCGAGCCGCGCCTGCCGCCGCCCCACGAGCCAAACGATGACGCCCGCGAGAAGCGGCAGAAAGATCAGCATGGTGAGCCAGGCTAGTGCCGTAAAGCCGGCCGATCCAAAAGAATTTCCCTTCCTCCGAGGAGTCCGCTCGAACGAGCCGCCTCTAACCGATTTGCGTCTCGCGGAGTTGGCTGCTGCC
>JBBQYD010000027.1:0-20824 GCA_038209025.1 Verrucomicrobiota bacterium
GGACTTTGCTTGGGATCGGTGAGTTTCCATAAGTTTTGAGGTTAGCTTCAGTGTGGTTGTGGGAATCAATTAAGTAAATCAAGTTCCTGGAAATACTGCATTTGGCGCAGGGGACTCGGGACAGCGGCCGTAATCTTGGAGGTCAGCGGGCCGGGCCGGGTCCAGCGCACTGAGCCGTCGCCAAACAGCCGGTTATAGCCCTGGCCGTCGTGAACCGGGTAGATAAAGGCGTTCGCAATGCCGCCGCCCTGGTAACCCACCACCCCCACAAAATCGCTGTAGATTACCTTGGTTGCGTAATCCCTGGTTTTCCATTCCGCGGTGCTGGCGGTAACCGGGAGGCCGTCTTTCTCCGGAAATCGCGCCGGATAGGAGATGCGCACGGAGGCGTTGGTCCACTCGTTCTCGGGGCCGTTATAGGCCAGCACCTCGCCCTGCCGTGCCTTGCGCGACATGCAGTAGAACACCTCCGGTGTGACGACGTAGGCATTTGAAAAGACCAACCCCAGGTTCCGGTATTCGGAGCTGTAACGCAGCCAGTAGGTCGTGAATGAAGATGCCGTGCGAAACACGGTGGGAAAACTATCACGATTGTCCGTGCTATACATATGCACAGCCAACCCCAACTGGTGCAGGTTGTTGCGGCAACTGGTGCGCCGGGCATGTTCTTTCGCCCGGCTCAACGCCGGCAACAGCATGGCCGCCAGGATGGCGATGATCGCTATAACCACCAACAACTCGATGAGCGTGAACGCCGCCGCTGACGACAGGCCGGAGCCGGACCGCCGATAGCCAACTGGCTTTTCGGACAGTGCGCTTTGGCCGGGAGGGTCGTCACGAGCGGGACGCGGCTGCCGTATGGGGGAATCGAGAGGCCCTGCCTTGGTCTCACAAATGCCCAAGCTCCCCGATGGTGCTCGTTCGAATGACATAATCGTGCTAACCCGAAGTTTCTGTGCTCTGGTTTCAGTTATATCCGCATTCCCGGTTTTTGTATATAGCCCTTTCGAGCTAGTCGAGCTGCTCACAGTTGTAGAGCCGCGCGATCCTTGTTAGACTGGCCACATTGAAAACAGGCGGACGCACCATTCGCTACACGGCTGCTGTGCTACTCATCTTGACTTCAGGGCTGGGTCGCGCGTCGGCACAAATGCCCGACCCGCCACCCTACCGCGTGCTGACCAATGCAGCACAGGTTCGCGCGCTTCCCTTAACTGACGCCGCCACCCCGCTGCCGGTCCGGCTGCGGGGCGTGGTCACCGCCATCAACCCCAAGATGTCCGTTTTCCTCCAGGACGATACCGGGGGGACCTTCTTTACCCAGATCAGCACCAATGATTTTGGCCTGGCCCCTTTGGATGATATCCTGGTGGAGGGGTTTACGCACGTTGGCCTGTTCATGTCCGGCATCCGAGGAGCCAAGGTGCGCAAACTGGGCCGCGCGGAATTACCCCCGCCGGTGCCGGTTACCTACGACGACCTCCTATCTGGCCGTTACCATTACCAGCGGGTCCAGATCACAGGGATCGTGCGCGCGGTTACGTTCCATGTACTGCGCATGTCGCCGACGTTAACCCTGGCCCTGGGGCCCCGAAAAATCGAGGTGGAGATCGTCGTGCCCGGGGTGACAAATCTCCCCCCACTGGTGGACGCAAGGATCCGCATTGCAGGGTTGGCTGCGGGTTACATTAACGCCCGCCACCAACTCCAATCGCCTCAAGTTCTGGTTAGCCGCCTGGAGGATCTGCAGATTGAGTTCAAGCCGCCGCGTGAACCCTTTGAAGGCCCCTTGGTTCCCGCCACCTCGCTGATGAATTTCGACCCAGCCGGGGCATCAGGCCACCGGGTGCGCGTCCGCGGGGTGGTAACTCACCAGCAACCGGGTCAGGCAGTTTTCCTCCGCGATGGTCCTGATGGCCTGGCGGTTCGCACAAAGCAGGCTTCGGCCGCTAAGCCGGGAGACATCCTGGAAGCCGCAGGGTTTCCAGCCATGGGACGTTTCAGCGCCTACCTCGAGGACGCGGCCTTTCGCATCGTTGGGCACACCTTCCCGCCCACTCCTATTCTGACGTCGGTTGAAGAAGTCATGCGCGGTACTAATGACGCCAACCTCGTCACCCTCGAAGGCAAGGTGCTCGACGTCATTGAATCCAAAGCGGAGGCAGTCCTCGTGGTGGGGGATGGAAACACCGCGTTCCGCGCACGGCTCCCGAGAAAGCCGCCGTCCCTGCGCAACGGCAGCGGCGTCCTCCTTAGCGGCGTCTGTCTGGTCCAGGACTCCACCAGCGACACCGGGTCCCGGTTTCGCGCCAACCCGCTCGAAATGGAACTGCTCCTGCGTTCCCCCGACGACATCGCCATCATCGCCAGGCCGCCCGCCTGGAGCCCCTATCGTTTTGCCGCCGCCGCCGGCATCCTGCTGGGCGTAAGCCTCATCGCCGGCGTCTGGGTCGTCCTGTTGCGCCGCCGGGTCGCCGAACAGGCGGAAGTCATACACAACAAGGTTCAGCGCGAGGCGGCCCTCGAGGAGCGCCATCGCATGGCCCGCGAGTTTCATGACACGCTGGCCCAAAGCTTCTCCGGCCTCGGTTTCCAACTCGACGCCCTGAAGGCCCGGCTTTCAGACACCGACAAGCCGGCCCACGCTCAATTAGATATCGCCCGCCAGATGGTCCAGTACGGGCAGGAAGATTTCCGCCGCTCGCTCATGAACCTCCGAGCCCAGGAACTGGAACGTGGCGGGCTGGAAGAAGCCCTGCCCGAGCTCGCCCGCCAAATCACCGCCGGAACCGGCATTGAATTGCGCTGCAATATTCAGCACCTGGACCATGCACTCTCTGAAACAGTCGAAACCAATCTCTTGCGCATCAGCCAGGAATCCCTCGCCAACGCCACCCGGCATGGCCGTCCAGGCCATATCGAACTATCTCTCACGAGCGATCACGAGGGCGTCCAACTGCGCATTGCCGATAACGGTGTGGGCTTCGATGCCGAACAAACCAGCCAGACCGTCAACGGCCACTTTGGATTGCGCGGGATTTACGAGCGGGCGCAACAGATCGATGCGCGGGTCGAATTGCGGTCTGAGCCCAACCGCGGCACCACCATCACGGTGACCGTCCCCTTCTAACCATGCCTCAGAATAAAATTCGGGTTCTCCTGGTCGATGACCACCTGGTCGTCCGGGTAGGCTTGCGCAGCTTGCTGGAAGTGCAGCCGGACATGATGGTCGCGGGCGAGGCCCCCGGGGGGACCGCCGCGGTGGAAACCTTCGCAAGATGCCAGCCAGACGTGACCCTCATGGATCTGCGGATGCCCGACATGACTGGCACCGAAGCCACCCGGGCCATTCGTCAGAAGTGTCCCCAGGCCCGCATTCTAGTACTCACCACCTTTGACTATGACGAAGACATCTACCGCGCCCTGGAGGCCGGGGCGACGGGTTACCTGCTGAAAAACACCGAGAGCGGCCCGCTGGTGGCCACCATCCGGGCCCTCCACGAGGGCACCTACAAACTGCCGCCGGCTTTGGCCGCCCGCCTGGCGCAGCGCCGTGCGGCCCCCGAACTCTCGCCCCGCGAACTGGACGTGCTCCTGCTCATCGTGAAGGGCCAAAGCAACAAGGAAATCGGTGCCACGCTCGGGCTCGCGGAAAACACCGTAAAAAACCATGTTAAGATGATTTTCGAAAAACTGGGAGTCGCAGGCCGCACCCAGGCGGCAACCGCCGCCCTCCAGCGTGGTCTGGCCAGATTGGCCTGACACCCGCCGAGTCGGGCGGGCAACTGATTACCTGTTCGCGGACCACCTCACGGCGCGGGGACCATTGTTGCCAGCTCTATCCCCGCGGAAGCACGGATACCGCAGGTTGGGTGAAAATGCGGCAGGCAGAGATCAACTCCGCATGGTTTGGACTTTCCGCGCGCCGGGCGCGGCCTTAGAATTCGCAGCCTATGGAACACTCATCTGCATTTCTCAAACTAGTGGAAGAGGCTCGGGCTCACATTCAGGAAATAACGGTTGGCCAGGCACGGGACCGGTTGGCACAAAACCCGCAAGCCGTGTTGATGGACGTGCGGGAGGATCATGAATGGGAAGCCGGACACGCGGCCCAGGCGGTGCATCTGGGCAAAGGGATTCTTGAGCGCGACCTGGAAACGCTATATCCGAGCAAGGACCGGGAGTTGATCATGTACTGCGGCGGCGGGTTCCGTTCGGCGTTGACGGCGGAAGCGGCGCTGAAGATGGGATACACGAATGTCCGCTCGCTGATCGGCGGCTATAAGGCACTGGTGCAAGCGGAATGGCCGATGGGCGCGGGCAAATAGCCGGCAGCCAGGGCGAAGCGGCCTTCGGTTTGGCGCCTCCTCGGCCCTCCTTAACACTTAACCTGCAGGATGGAATCGGCGGGTTCAACCTCCGAGATGAGCTTGCCGTAGTCCAGCTTGATGATGCGGTCGGCGACGTTGAAGAAGCGGTCGTCATGAGTGATCACCAGGACGGTCTTTCCGCGAGCCTTGAGCTCCGGCAATAACTGGGTATAGAAAATGTCCTTGAATAGGGGATCCTGGTCCGCCGCCCACTCGTCAAACAGATAGAAGGGCCGGTCCTCAAGATAGGCGGTCAAAAGCGCCAGGCGCTTGCGCTGGCCCTGAGAAACCGCCGTAGTGGACAGGGTGCCGTTCATCACCTTTACCTTGTGGTGAAGGTGCAGTTGCTTCAGGTAATGCTCAGCTTTGGCATCGAGATTCCCCTGCCCCAACCCCAGGAGATTATCGAAGAGATAGAAATCGGAGAAAATGGCGGAGAACAACTGCCTAAAGCTATCGCGGTTTTCGTTCGTGATCGGCTTGCCGTCAAGCCGGATTTCCCCTCCCTCGGGGATATAGAGACCGGTGAGAATCTTGGCCAGAGTCGATTTGCCGCTTCCGTTCCCGCCCACCAGGAACACCAGTTCCCCAGGACGAAATGTCAGGTTGATGGGGCCAAGCACGAAATGGCTGTCATCCTGCTCGCGATGGTAGGAATGAACGACCTCTTTGAGTTGGAGCATCTCGAATGAGGCCTCATCCTTGAGCGGCTCGAGGGAGCAAGTCTCGGTGGCGTGGTCGGCCAGAGAGATGCCGAGCTTTTCCACCTTGGCCAGCGCCACGTTAGCTCGCCCGAAGAGCGACACGCTGCTCATGACCCCCGCCAACGGTCCCATCAAATAGAGCGTCGTGATCACGTAGCCCGTCATGGTTTCACGGTCCATGACCACCAGCCTGGGCATCAGGAATAAAATCAAACCGATGAGCGCGAAGTAAAGCAGATGGCTCCAGTTTTGTGCGCCGATGAATCGCGCCTCGGCGGCGACATTGTGACGCTGATACTTTTCCGTGCTGAGCTGGATGTTCTGATGGAAGAAAGCGCCACGGCGGGAACGGTGCAGCTTGAGTTCCTTGATGCCATCAGTAAGAGCCCGGAACGCGCTGAAGAGCCGATCTTCCTCGTCGCGGGCCTGGGTGAGGTACTGAAAGGCGCTGGCAATCATGAATCGGTAGCCCACCGCGCCGATGATGATCATCACCCCCACACCCAGGAGAATCTGCCAGGAAAGGAAGCCCAGGTAAACCGCGCCGCCGAGCAGGATTGCGACATTGACGCTAATCAGCGGGATTGCGAGCAGCGCCTGAGTGATGTTGAAAACGTCGTCCGTAAGAGCGACCAACACCCGGGCGGTGCCGATCTCCTCCAGGTCCCGCAATGGCACTCCCAAAATCTTCCGGATCAGATCCCGGCGCAATTCCGCGATGGCCCCCTGGGAGAAACTGGCCAGCAGCATCTGTGATGCGAAATTGGTGACAATCTTTCCCACCCCCAGGGCAACAAACCCCCAGATCAGCAGCGCTGTGGCAGGCTCCAGAGTGGTGATCGACTTATTGACCATGGCAATAAGCCCGGCATTACAGGCGCCGCTGAGCAGTGCGGCCAATATGGTCCAGACCATCATCGAGCGGCAGGTGCGAAACATGAATTTCAGAAGGATCATACAGGTGCTGGGTGAGAACGGTCGCTGGGAATGGCGGCCGCTCCGGCGCGGACTTCCTCCAGGCAGGCCACCAGCGTGTGCGCCAGCACCTGAACATGAGGATCAATAAAGATGTTTTCGTGCGACCCGGGGATGACATGCACTGAGACTGCTCCCGAAACCAGCCGACGCCATCCAAAGTCGTCTTCAAAGGAGCAGAAGACGGGCTGCCCGCGCGTGCGCAACAGCGTCACAGGGCCATCGTAGGGCTTCTCCACGTGCTGCACCAGGGCGTTCAAATGGCATTGCCACAACTTCAACTCGTTCTCGGGGAAGTAGGCCAGGTCGATGACCTCCTCCAAATCCACTGGCTCGCCGGAACCGCGCGAAGTGCAACGCTGTCTGATCTTACGCAGCAGGGCGCGGCCTTTGCGCAGGAAGAAATTGCGACGGTCTCCCCATTTGAGAGCGGCGAAGTCCTGCATCCAATAGAATAGGTTTTTGGCGAAGCGATAGGGACGCCACCAGGCGAGTTTTTCGTAACCCGTGTTGGACGGGGAACTGTCGATCAAGGCCACCATGCCCACATCCCGTCCTCGCTCCCGCAGCAAACGCGCCATTTCATAGGCCACATTGCCGCCAAAACAGTAACCGCCGAGGTAGTAAGGTCCCTCGAGTTGAAAATCCAGGAGGGCCCCAACATAGAACTCGGCCATCTGCGTGAGGTCGGAAAACTCTTCCTGCCCCGTCTGCCCGCGAGATTTGATGCCGTAAATTGGCTGATCAAGGCCGAGGTGCGTGGCCAGATTCGCATAGCCCCAAAGCACATCGCCGCCGGCGCCATGGACCAGGAATAACGGTGGCTTGGTTCCCTTGGGCTGGATGGGCACCAGCAGATTGTGAGCGGCGCTGGTCTTGTTCTGGCACAGCACCCGGGCCAGTTGTTCCACCGTGGGGGCCTGGAACAGGGTAACGAGCGGAAACTTGCGGCCCGTCATTTTCTCAATCTCCGCGAACAACCGGACCGCCAAAAGTGAATGCCCGCCGAGGTCGAAAAAGTTGTCGCGGGTGCCAATGCGATCCACCCGCAGCAAGGTTCGCCAAAGCTGGCAAAGCGTGCGCTCCATCCCGGTGTGCGGCGCCGCGTAATCTTTCCGCCGCGAAACGCGCGTGGCGGTGCGGGCTTCAAAATGCTCGTGAATCCTCTGCGCCTCGTTTAATTCCAGGGCTATGCTGCGACAGCGGGCAAATTTCTTCGCGGGAGCTGGCGCCGCGGGCGCAACGCTGCCGGGTTGGCTGACCGGAACCGAAGCCTCCGGGCGCGGTGGCGTATCCAGGGCAAGGTCGGCGGCATATCCCGCGGGGAATAGAAAGACCGAACCTTCAGCCACGGAACGTTCATAGTCCTTGCCGGCGCTTTGCAGGAAATTGTAGGCCGGCTGGTTCTTGGCCGACTGGATGAATGGGACTTCAACGGTCTTCAACCGGCGTTCCCGGGCAAGATGACCGAGACGGTTGAGCACTCTATGCTCCACCCCACGGCCCAGCACCCGGCAACTCAGCAGGAATGTGTCAACCTTCAGAGCCAGGTCATGCGCCGAGAAAATGATCAAGCCCACCAGGCCGTAATCGCCAAAGCGGTCGCTCACACTAACGGTCACCACCTCGTGGGTTTGACGCGAGGCGCGCAGTTCGCCTTCGGTCCGGCGCCGGGTGGTGAGATTAAACTGGTTGGTGCGCTGGATGAGTTGGGCCGCGCGCGTCACCTGTGCCTCGGTCATCGGCTCAATATGAATGCGCAGATCCAGGCTGTTAAAGAAATCCCCGAGGCTCATGGTCTCTGAGCGCAGGCTTTCCCTTTGCGCATTTTGATGGTACATCTGGGCGCGATTCCGATCCTCAGCCGTCACTTTGAGGTGATCGAAAATCCAGCAGTGCCGCAAAAAGGTTTCAAGCTGGCCTGGATGGTCGGGCAATTGCAGGGTGAGGACCTCGGGACAGTTGGCTTCCACTTCGGCGCATTCCACCGGGTTGTCATCAAGGAAGATGAAACTGTCCAAGCCGAGATTCAGTTCGCTGGCCAGGGCCTTGAGATTATCCGATTTCGGCAGCCAGTTAAGTTTGACCGCCGTGAAGTGCTGCCGCCGCAGGGGCATATCAGGGCGCTGCGCGAATACCGCCTCCACATCCTCCTCGTTGTTCTTGCTGCACAAGCACAGCAGCATGCCGGAGCTGTGCTGGGCCAGCATGAATTCCTGGAGGGCTTTCCAGGGTGCGTCAAGCCGGATGCCTTGCGGGCCCTCCTCCCCGCACACCCCGCTCCAAAGCGTGTTGTCACAGTCCAGCACGATGACCTTCGCGGCGGCGCGTTCCAGGGCTTGGTACCGCCGGGCCACAGCGGTGGCGAGAGCCGTAAAAAATAGGGTTGTGTAAGGCACACTGCCCAGAGCCTCGCCGCTGGCATCGTAGTAGTCGGCCACCGGATACCAGCCCAGGATTTGCCCGGATCGAAGAACATAGACACCGCCCAGCAACTCAAGGTCAACCGCCAACCGCTCCTCGATACCCGCCAGGAATTCCAGGGTCTCCGCCTGTGATGCCACTTTGGTGGAGGGCGGGCAAAAACAAACCAGATGCGGCGTGGTGGATTCAGCGACCGCAGCCTGCATGGCCTGGACGAATTCCCCTCTGGCGCGCTCGACAGCCGCCCGGGCATCCAGGGATGACTCACCTGGGCCGGAAGGCTGCCAGTCTTCCAAGCGGATCAGCAACAAGTTCAGGCCACCCCGGCTGCCGCGCAGCAGGCTGGACGGATCGAGCAGCTGTTGGAATACCTGGTTATAGGGCGCGAAATGGAGAACGGCAGGGGTTTCCAATTCCCTCATCCAATGCCGCAAGGGTTCCTCCAGCGGTTCAGCCGTAAAGGTGGCGGTGACGTTGATGACTTCCAGGCGGTTGCGCTCCCGGGCCGCGCCGGCTTGCGCCGCCAGTTCCGGCGTGACTTTGAAGGCGGTGAGAGGCGCGTGCAAATCCTGCAGGAGCATCTCCAGCACCTGGCAGAGTGAGCGCAACAACTGGTCAATCGTGCCGGGATCAAACAGGCCTGTTTTATATTCACAGATCACCGCCAACCCGTCCTCGCGCGGCTCCGCCTCAAAGCGGAGATCGAGCAAAGCCGCGCCCGTGGAAACGAAGCAGGGCGAAGCCTTCAAACCTTGCCCGTCAAATACGCTCGGAGGAAAGCTCTGGAACAAAAAGGCCACGTTGTAGAGTGGGTTTTCATTTTGACGCCGCTCCGGGTTCATGGCTTCGACCAAGCGCTCGAATGGGCAGTCCTGGTGCGCTTGGCCATCCAGCACCGTCTTCCTCACCTGCCGGAGTGCCTGATGAGCGGTGGCGGCGCCATGCAGCCGGACGCGAATCGGCAGGAAGTTCATGAAACAGCCGATAAGCTGCTCGATTTCCCGCCGGTTGCGCCCCGCCACCACCGTTCCAATCACGATATCCTCCTGCCCGGACCACTGGCGCAAGGTGATGGCCAGCGCGGTCATCAGCATAATGAAAGGGGTGGCGGCCTCCCGGTGACTGAGGCCGGCCAGCCTGCCAAGGGTGTCGCCGGACAGGAACACCTCGCGCGTATCACCGCCGTTGCCCAGGTTCCCGGGCTGATGGTCGGTGGGCAGATCCAGCGCCGTCGGCGCGCCTGCCAGGCTGGCTTTCCAGTAGGCGAGTTCCTGCTCCAGGACGGCCCCCTGCATCCACTCGCGCTGCCAGTGTGAAAAGTCCGCATATTGCAGAGGCAGGTCGGGCAAGGCCGGCGTGGCGGACCCGGTGGTGAACGCGTTGTAAAAACTGACCAACTCCCGGCCCAGGAGCGTGAGCGACCAGCCATCCGAAATGGCATGGTGCATCACCACCAGCAGAAGGTGCTCGGTTTCGCCAAGGCGCAGGATTTTGGCCCGCAGCAGCGGTGCGCGCGCCAGGTCGAAAGGTCGTTGCGCTTCCGCTCTCATAAGAGCAGCCGCCCTGGCTTCCCGGTGTTGGTCCGCCTCACCGCTCAAGTCTTCTGACTCAATGGTGAGCGCGGCACGATCGTGAACGACTTGCCGCAGGTTGCCGTCCTCGTAGCTGAAGGAAGTGCGCAGGGTTTCATGGCGAACTATGGCCTGGTCCAAGGCGTACTGGAGGGCTTTCCGGTCCAGCAATCCCTGCAAACGCACGGCCCAGGGAACATTGTAGGCATGGCCGCCCGGATCGATTTGGTCCAGGAACCAAAGGCGCTCCTGCACGAACGAGACTGTCAGGTTCGCATCCCTCGGCGTGCGTTTCAGCAGCGGAGGTCCGGTCGGACTCCGGCCCCACCGCTGCTGGGCAACACCCACGGCCAAACTCCGGATGTTCGGGGCCTGAAACAGGGCTCGAATTGGTAATTCGATTTTCAGTTCCTCCCGCACTCGTGAACAGAACCGCATGGCGAGCAGGGAATGACCGCCCATCTCAAAGAAGTCGTCCCACACGCCGGGTGGCTGCGACAGCCCCAGCGCGCTTCGCCAGATTTCGGCGAGTTGTTCCTCCAGCGGGTTGCCGGGAGGCTCGGGGCCGTTACCCGGCACGATGGGCTCCGGTCTCGGCAGGGCTTTGCGGTCAAGCTTGCCATTGGGCGTCAAAGGCAACTGCTCCAGGACCACAAAATGGGCGGGAACCATGTGCGCGGGCAGCCTGCTTACAACGGCCGCCCGCAACGCGCGTGTCAAAGCCACCGGCTCGACGCGGGCCGCCACGTAGGCTACCAGTCTTTTTTCACCCGGTTGATCTTCCCGCGCGATAACCACGGCGGCAGACACCTCCGGCTGCTTCTTCAGCACCTCCTCAATCTCGCCCAACTCAATGCGGAAGCCGCGAATCTTTACCTGGTGATCAAGGCGGACCAAATACTCAAGCTTGCCGTCCCGGCGCCACCGCGCCAGATCTCCAGTCCGATATAAACGAACCCCCGCCTGGGCTGGATGGGCGATGAACCGCTCGGCGGTTAGGTCCGGGCGACCCAGGTAGCCACGGGCCAGGCCATCGCCGCCAATGCATAACTCCCCGGGAATGCCTATCGGGACAGGCTGAAGCCGGCGGTCCAGGATAAAGACCGTTTCATTCGGCAGCGGCTTGCCAATCGTGGGAGCCTCGCCGGGTTGGCGCAGGGCAAAAGTCGAATAGGTGGTGGTTTCCGTAGGCCCGTAAAGATCATACACATTCCGCACCGAGGTCTGCGCGTAGATCTGGTCCACCAGGCTGGAAGACAGCGGCTCGCCGGCAAGATTCACTGTCAATACAGTGTCCGGCACAGCATGGGCCGCAAGCAGTTCCCTGATCGCCGAAGGCACGGTATTCACGAGGCGCACCTCACCGGCAGCCGGCAAACCGGCGAGTCCCAGCGCGTTCTCAGCCAGAATGACGCGCCCGCCCAGGCACAGGGGAATGAATAACTCAAAAACGCTCAAATCGAAACAAATCGAGGTGGAGGCAAGCACGCCAGACAACTCGTCCGCGGAGAAGACATCTTTAGCCCACGCAACCAAGGCCACAGCGCCCTGGTGGTTCAACGCCACACCTTTTGGAATTCCAGTGGAACCCGACGTGTAGATCACGGAGGCAAGCTCGAGGCCCCGATTCCTGCCAGTCTGCGGCAGGTTCTCTCCGGGGCACTCAGCGGGCACGCATAGCGGATGAATGTCTTCCATGCATAAGGTTTGGGCCTGGCCCGCGGGCAACGTTCCCGCATGCTTGCGCTCAGTGAGCAACACCCGGCACCCCGAATCCTTTAGCATGAATTCCAGGCGCCCGGGTGGATACGCCGGGTCGAGGGGGACATAGGCAGCGCCCGCCCGAAACACTCCCAGCAGGGCGGCTACCATCTCCCAGGAACGACCAAGACATACCCCCACAAGGTGACCCGAGCCGACCCCCAGGGCGCCCAATTCCTTCGCCACGGCCGCCGACGCGGAAAGCAGGGCCCCGTAAGTCAACCGCTCATGGCCATCAACCAAGGCTTCCGCCTGGGGCACCCGGGCAGCCTGTTCCGCGAACAAATCATACAAAGAGTGGTGTGCCAGGTAGGGCTTGCGGGTGTCCGTCCATTCTTCCAGCACTTTGGCCTCCGCCTCGGGCAGCAAAGACAACTCGGCGACCGCGGTGTCGGGATTCGCCAGCGCGGCGGCTAGCAAGGTTTGCAGGTGCTCCGCCAGCCTGGCCACGCGATCCGGTTCGAACAACTGGGTGCTGTAATCGATCCAGCCTTCAGCGCCATCGTGCAGACTCGTGATGTGCATATGCAGATCAAGCTTCGCGGTGTGGTTCTCGATGGAAAAGGGCGTAAACGTCACATTCCCGGCGCGGATCTCCGGCAACGGTTTCTCATCGAAGCCAAGCTTGACCTGGTAAATGGGGGTGTGGCTCGCGTCGCGCGGCGGTTGCACCTCTTCAAGCACGTCATCGAAGGGGAGGCTCCCATGCAGCCGGGCATTGGTCCACCGGTCCTTCAGACGCCCGAGTAACTCCCGGAAAGAGGGGTTCCCCTCAAAGGTGCAGCGAATCGCCAGGTCGTTTTCAAATCCGCCAAAAATCCGGTCAGCGCCGCGCCGCTGGCGGGTGGAGATGGAAGTGCCGACCACGATATCCGCGCTGGCCGAATAACGGTGCAACACCGCGGAGAAGGCGGCCAGGAGCACCGTGAACACATCACAATCATGCTCCCGGGCAATCCCGAGCAGGCGCCCCCATAAATCCGGCGGCAGTCGCAGAGGGTGGCGCGCCCCGTCATCGTTGCGAAAGCCTGGCCGTGGGTGATCAGCGGGCAATTCCAACAAGTCCGGCACACCAGCCAGTTCGGACCGCCAAAAGTCACGAGCGGCTCTTTCTTCTCCAGGGGGCAGGCAGTCCGCAGCCATCACTTCTGTGTAGCCCGATTTCAAAGGCGGCAGGGGGTTGGGGTGGTTCGCAATCTGCGCCTCATAGACAGCGGTCAATTCCTCGAGGAGCAACCGGAGCGATTCCATATCCGAGGCGATGGCATGGGTAACCAACACCAGCAAATGGTCCTCCGGCGCCAACCGGATGAGGATGGCGCGCAACATGGGCCGGGAATGCATATACGAGCGGTTGGCCTCCTGGGCGGCGAGCAGCATGGCCTGGGCCATGGCCTGACCATCCCCGGTTTCAGCCAGGTCTCGCGTCTCCAGCCTCACCGACGAAGGCTGGCAGACCAGGCGCACGGGGTCGCCGCCGGCTTCGGGAAAGACCGAGCGGAGGACCTCGTGCCGTTCCACCAGAACTCTGATGGAACGTTCCAGGGCTTCGACCTGGATTGGTCCTGTCAACCGCAGCCCCAAGGGGAGATTAAAAGCGGATTGATCAGGGTCAAAATTATCCAGAAACCAAATGCGCCGCTGGCTGGCGGTCAACGGAACCGCCGAGCCCAGAGCGGCTCCCATCAAACCCGCCTCCAGGCTAAGACGCTGTCCTTGTTCCACCAAGTGCTTCGCCAATGACGCAATGTCCGGGTTGGCGAACAGCTCTGCCATGGTTACTTCCGCCCGCATCGAATCGTGTATGCGCGAGAGCATGCGGGTAGCCAGCAGGGAATCTCCCCCAAGCTCAAAAAAGTTATCGGCGACCCCGACCTGGTCCGCCCCCAACACCTCACTCCATATCTGGCCCAAGGCCTTCTCAACTGCCGTCGATGGGGGCACGAACTCGACGTCCACTTGGGGCCGTCCGGCATCTGGGGCCGGGAGCGACCGGCGGTCAATCTTCCCAGCCGGAGTCTTGGGAAACTCCGCAAGGGCGGTGAACGCCGTCGGAACCATGTAGGCCGGCAGCTTGGTTTTGACAAAAGCCGCCACCTGCTTATGGGTCAGGACCGCGCCGGAGCGAACCACGTAATAGGCCGCCAGGACTTTTCTCCCGGGGATGTCCTCCCGGGCAATGACCGCCGCGTCAGCAATGCCGGGGTGAGCGCGCAAGACCGCTTCAATCTCGCCCAACTCTATCCGAAACCCCCGGATCTTGACCTGCTCATCCCGCCGGCCAATGAATTCAATCGTGCCGTCCTCGAGGAATCGAGCCAGGTCGCCGGTGCGATAGATGCGATCCGTCGCCAATTCGCCCGGGAACGGGTTGGGCACAAACTTTTCCGCGGTCAGTTTTGGGCGGCCCAGGTAGCCGCGCGCCAACCCCATCCCGCCAAGGCACAACTCGCCTGCCACACCGATCGGCACAAGTTGCAGGTTGGCATCCAAAATCAACGCCTGGGTGTTCGGCAGCGCACGCCCAATCGAGAGTCTCTCCATGCCTGGCTCAGCCACCTGCGCCGTGGCGGTAACGGTCGTCTCCGTGGGGCCATAGGTATTGATGAGTTGAACCGAACCGGAGACGATCTGGTTCCAGCGACGAAACACCTCGTCGCTCGCCTTCTCGCCACCAATCACCACGAGGCGCAACGTCGGCGGCAGACTCAAACCGGCCAGGCCGTTGACTAATTCATGCCAGTACGCGGTCGGCAGGTTGAGCACCGTAATCCCGTGGCGCCGGATAAACTCCACGAATTGGGGAATGGAGGAAATGGCCGAGTCCGTCCGGAGCAGCACGCAACCGCCGGCGAGCCAGGTGGGGAAGATCTCCTCGACGGATATATCGAAGCTGATGGCCGCAAACTGCAGGACACGATCCCGCGGCTGCAACTTATATACCAGACCGCACGCATGCCCGTGGTTGAGCAGGGACCGCTGGGTGATTACCACCCCTTTCGGTGTGCCGGTAGAACCGGAGGTATATATCACGTAAGCGGCATTATCCGGCGTGCCGCGCAGGATCAACCCGGTCGTGTCACAAGCCGCGATTTTCACCTGCTGAAGCGGATCATCCAGGCAGATCACCTCGCGCTCACCAGCGGGCAGATGATTGAGAAAGCGTCGCTGGGTTATGATCACGCGCGCCTGCGAATCCTTCAGCATGAAAGCGAGCCGTTCTTTGGGATAGGATGGGTCCAGGGGAACGTAGGCGGCTCCGTTCTTCCAAACCGCCAGGAACGAGGCCATCAAGTCAGGCGAGCGCTCAAGGCAAATCGCCACCAGCGACTCGGGCCCGGCACCCACTTCCGACAACCGCCGCCCCAACTGGCTGGCCCGGGCATCCAATTGCTGGAACGTCCACTCTCCGCCCTGCCAGATGACAGCGGGCCCCTGGGGACTGCGCCGCGCCTGCGCCGCGAATTGCACAACGTAGGTTTCGGTCAGCGGGAATGGATGTGACGTGCCGTTCCATTGTTTCAGGATTCTCTCCCGCTCCCCGGCGCTGACGAGCGGCAGCATGCCAATCGGCAGCTCCGGCTGGCGCACCGCTCCGGCCAGCAAGCCACGCCAGTGGCCGAGCAGACGTTGCACCGAAGGAAGGGTGAACAACTCCGGGTTGAAGTCCACCCGCCCCTCCAGACAACCGGGGTTGCTGTCGAGCGTCAATCGCAAGGCAACTGAGGCTGAAGTCTCCGCCGGCGTTTCCCCGGGCCGGCTGATCAGGATTTCAAAAGCAACCACCACCGGCTCCTTGAGTGCGCAAAGCGGCTCCCGATGCAAATCACACGCCAGCTCGTCAAACCGAGTCTTGGCTGAAGCTTCCCGGCTGATGACATAACGGTGGATGGAACAGACGACGCTTCCCGAGACCGGGTTTATGGGGACCGGCAGCAACTCGCGGGTGAGTTCCTGCTCCGGCGCGTAGCGAACCAGCAGCGCTTTTGCCACCGTGAGCATGAGCGCTGGAGGAGGCACCCCGAGACGCTTCGCCACCTCGTGGAACTCCATGGTAACCTGCGGGTCAAGGACCATGGTCTCGGTTTGAAGCCTGGCAGGCTCCCCCACCGGTTTGCGCGTCCCGGCGGGTTCATCCGGGTCGCCTGACACCCCTTCAATCTGCGGCTCTCCCGCACCCGGGCTCTTCCGCAAAGAGCTGACCTGGTGCAGCAGCATGGCCAGGCTGGTCGTACCATGACCCAATCCGTCCGCCGTGAGCAAATCCCCGTTAGCCCCCAGCCAGAACAAGGCGGTGTTTACCAGCAAACCGCGAAAAACGTCCATGTGTTCCTGCTTCTCCCCGCCCGCTCCATTGATTGACGAGGGTGCGAATTCCAAAACCTTCTTTAGCTCCACCGCCAGGCCCGCAACGCATGGCTCATCCAGAATCTTCTCGTGGGCCCCGGGAACAACGGTGATTTTCACCCCGCCGTGGGCATAGTCAGACCAGCCATAATCGGGATCAAACGAGCACCAAAGCGGATGGCCGGAGCTGCGAAACAAGTGGACCGGGCCGGAAAACGGCCGGGGATGAAAATGAACCAAGGCGTGAATGTGGGCCTCCCAGACCTTTCTCTGCTCCTCGCTGTAGGCCGAAAGGTCCACCAGGTTGGCTGCCTCAAGTTGCCCGCGGCCAGCCTCGACACCCCGGCCGTGGGAGCGTAACCGGCGGGCAATCCGGCCCAGCTTCCACCGGAAAAACTCGCGTCTTTGTGAGGAACTCCAGCTCACAAAGTATCTGGCCCAATATACCAGATTCAGAGCCAATCGCCCGGCCCACAGCAGGCTCCAGGAAATGCGCATGTACCGGGAGTTTGGCGGGGCACAATTCAACAAAGCGACCACAGCCACCTTGTCACCCCGCGCCTCCAGTTGCCTCGCCATCTCGAAAGCCACATTGCCACCGAAACAGTATCCGCCGAGGTAGTAAGGCCCTTGGGGTTGAACGGCATGCAATTCGGCGATGTAGTGCGCAGCCATCTCCGGGATGGAGGCAAACTCCTCCTGGCCATCCAGGCCGCGGGACTTGAACCCATAAACCGGCTGGTCGCCTCCAAGGTATCGCGCCAGGTTCACATACCCCCAGAACATGCCCCCACCCGCACCATGCACGAGAAACAGGGGCGGACGCCGCCCGTCCGGTTGAATGGCCACTATCGACGTCGAACGGCTCCCGCTGCTTTCCTGGGTCTCTCCCCGGATGATGGCGGCGAGCTGCCGAATCGTAGGGGTCTGAAAAATCGTGGCCAGGCGCAGCTTCCGGCCAAACCCCTTCTCGATCCTCGAAATCACCTGCACGGCCAGCAAGGAATGGCCGCCCAGTTCGAAAAACTTGTCCTCGATGCCAATCGGCCGCACTTTCAGCACCCCTTCCCAAATCTCCGCAAGCTGCGCTTCCACCGCATCACCAGGTCGGACAAACTTCCGCTCCAGATCCGGGCGGACCTCGTCCGGTTCAGGCAGGGCGCGGCGGTCCACTTTACCGTTCGAGGTGAGCGGCAAGGATTCCAAACGCACGTAAGCCGAGGGGAGCATGTGCTCCGGCAGGTGCTGCATGAGGAAGGCACGCATTTCGTTGGCTTTGGGGGCGCACCCGCGTTCCGGGACAAAATATGCCACCAACCGCTTGGTGCCAGCGGTATCGCCGCACACGTTGACAACGCATTCGCGCACCCCGGGATGCCTGCCCAGCACAGTCTCGATCTCACCCAGCTCGACTCTGAAGCCGCGGATCTTAACCTGGTCGTCGATTCGTCCGAGGAATTCAATCGTGCCGTCCGGCAGCCACCGCGCCAGGTCACCGGTACGATATAACTGCCCGGCCGGGTCACCGAAGGGATTGGGCACGAATTTCTCGAAGGTCAATTCCGGACGGTTCCAGTAACCCGTGGCCAGTCCGTCCCCACCCGCATACAATTGCCCCGGAACGCCGATGGGGACCGGCTGCATCCGTTCGTCCAGCACGTACACGCTCGTATTTGAAATCGGTCGGCCAATGGGGACGTTGCTGGCATGCTCGGAACAGCTTTGGATCAAATGGCAGCAGGTGAACGTGGTGTTTTCAGTCGGGCCATAGCCATTGAGGAGGCGCCGAGGCGGCCGGTTCTTCAAGACGGAACGGACCCATTTGGGGTCGAGGGCCTCGCCGCCGGCGATCAAGGTATCCAGTGTCTCGAAGGCTCCCGGCACTTCTGCTGCCACCTGGTTAAACAACGCCGCGGTAAGGAACATCGCGGTGATTTGTTGCTCCCTCAGCTCGCGCGCAAAATCTCTCGGGCTGAGCGCCACAGCCTGGGTGATGCCGACCAGGTGCCCGCCGTTGAGCAGCGCGCCCCAAATCTCAAACGTTGCAGCGTCAAAGGAGGCATTGGCCACTTGCGCAACCCGGCTCCCGGCCCCGAGCTGAATCCAATCCGGATTCAGCACCAGACGATTGACGGCCCGATGCGGGATAGCCGCTCCTTTGGGCACGCCAGTGGAGCCGGAGGTAAACATGATGTAGGCCAGGTTCCCAGCCTGGACATTGACCGGCAGGTTCTCCCGGCTTTCACGCGCGATCAATTCCCAGTCGGCATCGAGGCAAAGCACTTTGGCGTTGCCCGATGGAATGCGCGAGAGCAGCGCCTGTTCCGTCAAGAGCACAGGAGCCCGGGTGTCTTCAATCATGAATGACAGCCGCTCCTTGGGGTAACCCGGATCGGCTGGCGCATAGGCACCGCCGGCTTTCAACACCCCCAGGAGGGCCACCACTAATTCCGGGGAACGGCGAATGCACACCACGACCGGAACATCCGGCCCGACACCGGACTGCCTCAAAGAAGCCGCCAGTTGGTTGGCGCGGGCATTCAACTCACCATAGGTCAGACATTGCGTCCCATAGCTGATCGCGATTCGATCCGGCCAGGCGTGCGCCTGTGCCTCGAACACCTCATGAAGGGTTTTGTTCCGACGATAATCAGAGCACGAGCAGCCCCAGGCTCGCAACTCGGTCCATTCCGTCCCCTTCAGGACGGGCAGGAGCGCAATTGGCTTGTCAGGGGAGTTGAGCATGCCGCGCAGCAGGCTCTCATAATGGCCCAGCAGCCTCTCAATGGTGGCCGCCGCAAACAAATCCACATCATACTCCACCTTTGCGACCAGGCCGCGGCTGGTCTCCTGCAAAACGAGCGTGAGATCAAACTTGGAGGTGCCGGTGTGAGCCTCGGTAATGTCAATGGTTAGGCCGGGCCAGTCCAATGACTCCAGCAAACCGTTCTGCACGACGAACATGAGCCGGGTAAAAGGCAGGTGGCCGGGCGCGCGTTCAGGCTGGAGTTCTTCCACCAGCTTCTCGAAAGGCAGGTCCTGATTCGCTTGCGCGCCCAACGCCGTTTCTCTCACGGCGGCCAGCAGATCTCTGCCGCTCATTTCACCCATCACCCGGGTGCGCAACGGCAGGGTATTGACAAAAAAACCAATGAGGCTTTCGGTCTCGAGGCGGGTTCGTCCGGCAAACGGGGATCCCACGACCACGTCTTCCTGCCGGGTGTAACGGAAAATCAGGGCTTTGAAGGCGCTCAACAACACCATGAACAGCGTCACCTCCTCCTGGAGCGCCCACGCGCGCACTGCCATGGCAAGCTCCATCCCCAACTCGCGGGTCACCTGTGCGCCGATGAAAGCGGTGCCTCCATGATGGCGCTGGCCAACACTCAGCTCCGTGACCGGCCCCGCGCTTCCCAGCCGCACTCGCCAATAGTCCATCTGCCTCCGGCCGGCCTCCGCGCTGATCCGCTCGCGCTGCCACCGCGTGAAATCCGCGTACTGGATGGGCAGCGGAGACAGGGTGTCGTCCCGCCGCTCCAACTGGGCCATATAACTGCTTCCCACCTCGTGAAATAAAACCTTGAGTGACCACTCGTCGGCCACAATGTGATGCATTCAGAGCACCAACCGGTGCTCCGTCGGCCCGAGCTTCAAAAGCAGCGCCCGCAGGAGCAAGTCCGAGCTGAGCTTGAATGGCCGCGTAACGGTTTCACGGATGATCCGGCCGGCCTCCGCCTCGCGTTCCGCGGTGGCCAACTGGCTCAGATCCTGCTCGGGCAGTTGGAAGCTCGCGCTGCCAACCACCTGCCGCGGATGGCCGTCTTCAGCGACAAACCGGGTGCGAAGCGACTCGTGCCTGGCGATCACTCTTTGAAAAGCCCGTTCCAGCAGTGGAACCTCCAACGGGCCGCGGAACCGCACCAGCGTGCCGATATTATACAATGCGCTGTCCGGCTCTAATTGATCAAGGAACCAGAGCCGCTGCTGCGCAAAGGACAGCGGCAGATCGGCCTCGGCCGCCGCAGCTTTCACCAGCCGCCCGGCCAGCAACGCCCGCTTCTCCTCCAAATCAGGCCGTGAACTTTTCTCAACGATGCTCATCTCAGACATCTCTCAATTCGGAATCCCGCAGCAAGACGTCAATTTCCGCCTCAGAAAGCTCGCTCAGTTTCGCCAGCAGTTCGGTGGCCCGACCATGGCCGGAAACCCGCCTTATCGTTGGCACGGATTCCTGCCTGTCCATGCAATCTATGACGGCTGCCAAACCTGCCACCGTCGGTGCCTCAAACAACGCCCGCACCGGCAGTTCAACCGCGAAAACCTGTGCAATGCGCGAAATGACCTGCATCGCCAGAAGCGAATGACCTCCCAGATGGAAGAAGTTCTCCTCCCGCATGAGGCTGGAAAGTCCCAGCACCTGGCGCCAAATGCGGGCCAACTCCGCCTCCGTGCCCGGTTGGGGCGGCAAACTGGCTGGCCCCGTTCTCGGCTTGGCTGGCTGGGGCAGCGCGGCCCGGTCCACCTTTCCGTTAGCAGTCAGGGGCAGTTTCTTCAGCCGAACAAAGTGGGCGGGGATCATATATCCAGGCAGGCGGGCCGCCAGAAACTCCCGGAGTTCTTCCGCCGCCAACCGGCTTCCCTCCCCCGCTACAAAATAGGCGGCCAGGTGCCT
>JBBQYD010000028.1:0-20590 GCA_038209025.1 Verrucomicrobiota bacterium
TGGGCAGCCCGTGGAACTGTTCCTGACCGCGGACCCAGGCGAGCACTTCAAAGCCGTCCCGCAGGGGCAGCTTCAGGTCCAGCAGCAGCAAATCCGGCATCGGGAAACGGGCGCGATCCCGGTACTGGCCGGCGCCGGCGAGATAGTCCATGGCGTTCTGGCCATCAGCCACCCGGCATACCCGCGGTTTGACTTTCGCTCCGGCAAGGGCGCGGGCGACAAGGAACGCGTCGTTGTCGTCGTCTTCCGCATGCAAAATGGTCGGGGTCGGAGCGCTCACGAGACCGGGCTATACTAGAATTGTTTCTTAACCTTGCAAGAAGTATTTCTTTATATGGAAAGGGTTGCGCGCGCTGGCCCCCGGGTTTTTAGCGCCCTCCGAAATGGTGCTTTCCAGAAACTTCATTAATACTATAATGAAGCTAATGTTGCCGACTCAAAATCTGCATGTTCGCGAGTTCGAGCGTTTGCTGACGCCCGCGGCGTTAAAAGCGGAGCTGCCGGTGTCCGACGCGGCGAACCGCGCCGTGGTGGAGAGCCGCGAGCGGGTGAACCGCATTTTGCGGAAGCAGGACCCCCGCCTGCTGGTGGTCCTGGGGCCCTGCTCAATCCACGATGTCAAAGGCGCGCTGGATTACGCCCGTCATTTGAGCCCACTCCGCCAGGAATGCGCGGAGCACATGGAGATTGTCATGCGGGTCTATTTTGAGAAGCCCCGCACCACCATCGGCTGGAAAGGGCTGATCAATGATCCTAACCTGGACGGCAGCTATGATATCAACCTGGGGCTGAGGCTGGCCCGCCGCCTGCTGTTGGATATCACGTCCCTGGGCCTGCCGGCCGCCACCGAGTTTTTGGACCCGATCATTCCGCAATACATCGATGACCTCTTAAGTTGGGCCGCCGTGGGCGCCCGAACCACCGAATCCCAGACGCACCGGGAAATGGCCAGCGGTCTCTCCATGCCGGTCGGGTTCAAGAACGGCACCGACGGCAGCCTGCAAATTGCTTTGGACGCCATGATTTCGGCGCGCAGCCCGCATTGTTTCCTCGGCATCGATCAGGAGGGTGTCACCAGCATTGTTCGCACGACCGGGAATCCTGTGGGGCACATTGTCCTGCGCGGCGGGCGGTTGCGCCCCAACTACGACGAAGCCAGCTTGTTGGAGGCGGAGAGCAAGCTCGTGCAAGCCGGGCTGCCCCCGGTGCTGATGGTGGATTGCAGCCACGCAAATTCAGGGAAGCAGCATGCGCGCCAGGAGGAAATCTGGAACTCGGTGCTCAAGCAGCGCGCCGCCGGGAACACCGCCCTGGTGGGGCTGATGGTGGAAAGCTTCCTGGAGGAAGGCAGCCAGCCCTTCCCCAGCAAGGCGGCGCCACTCCGCTATGGCGTCTCCATTACCGATGCCTGCGTGAGTTGGGCGACTACCGAGCGCATGCTGCGCTCCGCCTGTGAGAGGTTGGCGTCCGCCCGCCGGGAAACCGTCGGCGCATAGAGACCCTTTCGAATGGGACATTGGGAATTTGTGATTGGCGGTCGCGAAAGCGCGATCGCGTCGTTCTTCTGTCATCCCCGGCGTGCAAGGGCTGGACCGCTCTGCCAGACTGATCGCCGCGATGTGAGATACGGTGGCGCTACCTGGCTGGGCGCGGTGCCGGGTTTCCGCGGGCCTTGGCGGCTGGCTGCCAGATCTTGATGGCCTCCCCGGCTTCCGGCAGGAACTTGCTCAAGGCTTCCCAGGTAAAGAAGACCAGGCCATCCGCCCCGGCGTCGCGGGCAAGGTCCATTTGCTTCTTTACCGCGGCGGCATCCGGCAGTTTGCCGTGGCTGGTGGAGACCCCGATGGTGATGTAACAGGGAAAGTCCCGGGGCACGCTCGCGCGATTCACAGCCGCCGCTTTGGTGAATTCGTCGTCCGTGTAGCGGTAACCGGAGGGGTTGATCCAATCGAGCCAGCCGGCCTGAATCCAGGTTTTCCAGTCCTGCGCGGTTTCAAAGCTGCCGCCGTAGGTTTGCGCGCCCCAGCAGTAGGATGAAATCGGCAGCCCCGGCCGGGCTTCGTTGACCGCCGCCCGAATTTCCCGCATAAATCCGTTCAATTGCTCGCGCTTCCATGTCTGCCATTCCGGCCACAGCGGGTGCTTGCGCGCCGCGGCGGCGCTTGCCGCGGCCTTTTTGCCTCCCTCGGTATCCTGAGCCGCCCCCTGGCCGGAGGCGATCTTCGCCAGATCCACCTTGTGAGTGGACAGAAATGCGGCGCGTCCGGTCTCCGTGTAGCCCACCCGGTTTGGCGCGCGCATGTAATCGAGGCTCAAGCCGTCCACGGGATGCTGTTTTATCAGCTCCAGGATGAGTTCTATTTCGTATTTCCGCGCCGCCGGCTGGCCCGGGTCAATATAGCCCACCCGCTTGCCCTCCTGCACGAAAGCCCAGTCGGGATGACGTTCCAGCAGCCGGTTCGGCGTGGTGTCGCCCCCTTCGGTTGCGACACAGAACACGGGATGCACCTTGAGCCCGGCGGCGTGCGCCTCCTTCACCACCGCGTCCATGAAAGCGGCGTTCTCGATCAACTCCGGCGCAGCCACCCGGCTGGCCCAGTTCACTTTTCCACTGGTCAGTTTCGCGTAGGGCAGAATGAAGTCGATGCCTGCGCCTTTAATCTGCCTCATGGTTCCCGCCAGAGCTTCCGGGTTCTTGCCCAAATCACCAAACTTGCAGTAGACCCCCGCTTTGCCGGGGGCTTGGGCGGCCCGCAAGTTGGAAGCCATCGGGCAGGCGGCCAACAACGGCAGAACGAGGCCCACCAGCAGCCGGGAAATGCGAGGATTCTTCATGGACCCATTGAACCCGCCTCAGAAAATCTTCGCAAGCAGTATTCCTGGCCGTGCCGCGCAGTTTTGAAACCAGGAATTCTTGAGGCGCCAAAGCGGGACAGGCTGGTTGAATGAATCATACCGGTGGTGGGAAGGGGACGGCTGGCTCCGACGCATGTTGAATGCCGCCAGGCATGAAGCCGATGTGAAGCGGCCGCGGTTTTCCCGTTTTCGCGGCCAGTTCCTCCTTGACGGGGGCTTGATAGAAGTCCTTAATAGCCCCTGTTCGCCAAAAAAAGCTGAGAAAGATCTTTTCCATGATCATCCGAACGCACCGGCGCAAAATCTGCCCACCCCTGACGGTGGCTGGCTCTCCCACATCCTGGAGCCTCGGTGCGGTTGGCCCTCAGCAGTTTCTCAGAACGCTATGAAAAAAAACTCATGCCTGTTAACGGGGTTCCTCTTGCTGTCTCTAGCCTTCGCGCCCGCGGCGCTGGCCGCCAACGGCAAATGGAACGTGAATGCCGCTGGCAGTTGGGCCACAGCCAGTAATTGGACCAATAGCCAGATCGCCGACGGCATCGGCTCAATTGCCAATATTGAATTTAACATCACGGCAGATCGCATTGTCACGTTGAACCAGGTGGCCACAGTCGGCACCTTGCGTTTCAACGACGTCACCACGGCCAGCCATAACTGGACTTTGGCTGCTTCAGGCGGAAATGTGCTGACTTTGCAGGCCAGCTCGGGGATGCCCACCATCAACGTAAACAACCAAACCGCGACGATCTCTTCGGGACTCACCGGCACCCAGGGGTTCTACCGAACCGGTGGTGGAACGCTGGCCATCAGCGCGGCCAGCAATAACCTGAGCGGACTCTATATTTTCGGGAACGGCGACACCCGGCTGACCAGCACCCTAAGCCTGGGACCAGAGCCGGCGGCATATGTGCCGAACGCCATCACGTTGACGAACAATGCCACCCTGGTCAACAACTCCTCAGACGTAACCATCGGTGCCACCCGTGGCCTCACCCTTGGCCCCGTAGGCGGACGCCTGCTGGCTGGTTATGGTCGGTTCCTCACCATCAACAGTGTCATCACGGGGGCCGGCGGTCTTACGTTAAGAAGCGATATCACCCCCGGCCCGATCAGTCTGAATGCCGTCAACACCTACACCGGACCAACCGTAATCGGCAACGCCGTGGCGACCACCAGTTGGTGCTGGACCCTGGTGAACGGTTCCCTCCCCGCCGCCAGCACAGTAACCGTGAATACCAATGGTTCCCTCGGCGGCACGGGCTTCGTCCATGGTCCCGTGACTGTGAAGACGAACGGCATGGTTGGCCCCGGCGGCATCTTCCAGGCCGGAACCCTCACGATCAACAACAACCTCGTAATGACCAACGGCGCGCTGGTGGTTGATTTAGGCAACGTCGCCGACGTGGGGCCGGAAAACGACCTCCTCCAGGTAAACGGCAATGTCTCACTCAAGGGGATCATTACCGTCTCAGCGACCGCGCTGAAGGACACCTTTGCCATCGGCACCTATCGCCTCATCAATTACACCGGCACCGGAGACTTCACCGATTGCACCATCGTCTCCGATAATCCCCGGCTCGGCGCAACGTTCGACACGTCAATCCTCGGCCAGGTCAACATGACCATCGCCAACCCTTCGCCGGTTAAACTTACCTGGATGGGCAACAGCGGCACTCCTTACTGGGATGTGATGACCTCCACCAATTTCCTCAACGGCGCCACGCCCACCGTGTTCTATCAGGGCGACGCGGTCACTTTTGACGACTCCGGTGTCTATACTGACCCGGTCACCGTAATGACTGCCGGCGCGAACGTCGGAATGGTTCAGCCCAGCGCGGTTTACGTCACCACGACCAACAACTTCACCCTGACCAGTTTCGGCACCGCCCGTTTAGGCGGCGCCATGGGCCTGTATAAAGGCGGGCCGGGCACTCTCACCCTGGCGCACGGCAACAACAGCAACCCCAACGTCTATAGTGGTCTGACGGTCGTAAGCAACGGCACTCTTTCTCTGTCTAACGGCCGCGTGCTGGGCAGCACAAACGCACCGACGATGGTTACCGGCCTCGGCCAGTTGAACACCGGAGGCCAGAGTGATATTTACGAACCAGTGATCCTGCAGGGCGCAGGCCCGGATGGCAGCGGCGTGGTGGTCAATACCGGAGCTGCGACCGCAAACAACGGGTTGCGCGGGCCCGTCACGCTGGTTGGGGACAGCACCTTGGGAGGGTTGGCCCGTTGGGACATTTACCGCACCGCCCTCCAGGGCAACGGCTTCAAGGTCACCAAAACCGGGATCAATGAAATCGCCTGGGCCGACCTGGGTGAGACCGGCGTCGGCGACATCGACGTGCTCCAGGGTCAGCTCACCGTTCTGGGCAACACCTACGCCACGAAGCCGGGCAGCAGGATTAGTGTGGTTTCCAATGCGGTCTTCGCGTTCTGGGGCCTGAACAACGCGGTTGAAACCGCCTTTGTTAAGGACGTGGAGCTTACGGACAGCAACTTCCGCGGCAATTCCGGGACGAACTATCATATGGGCACCGTCACGCTGAATGGCACCAACGCCGTGACGGCAACTGGTGAACTGTCGCTGCTGGGTCCGGTAACCGGCGCGGGTTCTCTCCGCAAGGTGGGAACCGGCATCCTCGCTCTGGAGGGCGCCAACACCTACTCGGGAGTGACATTGATCGATACGGGCACGCTCGAGTTGGGGCCCACCGCCACCCTGGCGAACAGTTCCCTGATCAGCATCGCCATGGGCGCTACGCTGGATACGTGGCAACTGGCGAATGGTCTGCTGCTCAGCCCCGGACAGACCTTGTCGGGAGCGGGCACGGTGGGCGGAAACCTGGCAGCCGGCCCGGGTGCAACCATCATTCCCGGCACCAGCCCCGGAGTGTTAACGGTGGCTGGAAGCCTGGCACTAACCAATGCGCTGCTGCAGTTCGAGTTGGGCGCGGATCCCCTCTCGGCCACCAGCGATCAGATCCTCACCATGGGCGCCGTTGCCTCGGGAGTGAACGTTTTCAAAATCCTGCCGCTCACCACCCTGGACGCCGTGAATCCTTACTCCTTGATCGTGAACAGCGGGACCCCGCTGCCTTCGGGGAGCGAGACCAATTTCAGTGTCGTAACCGATTCCCGCTACAGCTTTACCGTGCTGCCCACCGATGAGAGCTTCGGCGGCCGGGTTCAAATCAAAGTCAACGGCCCGGGAGTTCCCGCGCTGCTCACCTGGTTTGGCGAAGACGCCGGCAGCCCGGAAATCTGGGATCTGCAGAGCACCGCCAACTGGTTGAATGGCGCAACGGCCGATAAGTTTTATGCCGGTGACACGGTGGTGTTTGATGATACCGCCGTAAACACTGCGGCCACCCTGGTTGGAGCGCTTCAACCGGCCGGCGTCCTGCTCAGTAATGTGAACAAGGCGATTACCATCGGGGGAGCTGGATCGCTCGTTACTCCGAGCCTCTCGGTCCAGGCGTCGGGCAGCACGACTTTGGCGAACACCTCCGGCAACCAGTTCCTCCAGGGCGTCACCAACAATGGCGGCACCCTCGTCATCGCTAACAGCGCGAACAATGATTTTGGCTCCGCCCTCAGTCTGAACGCGGGCACGCTGGTATTCGATCAACCCCTCGACGCCGCCGTCGCAACCCCCTTGTTTGGCAGTGGGGCCTTGCTGAAGAACAATACCAACACGCTGACTTTGAGCGGCGCGAGCACCGGGCCCGTTTCCATCACGGTTAACAACGGCACCCTGCGCGCCGGTTCGACCACCGCGTTTGGCGACCTCGCCACCCCGCTCACCATCAAGCCCGGCGGTTCCCTGGATGTGTACGGGCAAAACCTCAGCAACAAGGTTTTCCATGTCGGAGGTGCCGGTTACGCCAACGCGGGTGCGATTATGAATAGCGGAGTGGACCAGGCCTTCGCGCTGCAGCAAGTCGTGATGACCGCCGATACGGTCTGGGGCGGGCCGAAGATCTGTGATCTTCGTGGTTCAACCACCGTTCCGGCGTCCTTAACCACGGCGGGAGACGCGGCGTTCAACCTGACGAAAATCGGCGCCCAACGGTTCTCGATCGTCAACACGATCGTCGGCCCGAGCCTGGCGGATATCGAGGTCAAGGACGGCGTCCTTTCGATCGAAGACTTTACCACCAGCCTGGGCAACCCAGCCGGGACCGTCACCGTACGTTCCAACGCGTTTCTGACGTTGTATCGCTGCGCTTACCCCATCGATAAAGTCATCCAACTGGACGATGGGAGCAATGTCCGCGCCGGCAACGGGACGTCGAATTTCCTGGTCGGCCCGGTCCTGCTAAAAGAAGGAACCATCAAAGCCGCGGCAGCCACCAGTTACAACGTTTACATCGACGGGCCCGTCAGTGGTCCCGGCGGCATCCAAAAACTGGAAGACGGCACGGTCTCGTTCGCCAATTCCAACTCCTTCACCGGTGATGTGAGGGTGGATCGTGGCAATCTGATCATCTCCAACAGCTTCGCCATCGGCACGAACAAGAGCGCGCGCCTGAATTACAGCACCGCAGTGGCTGGGGGCACCGGACCCCGGATCCTGCTGCGCGGTGGCATCACCACCCCGGCCGATGTCACCGGCGTATTCACGGCCGTGAATTTCCCCGGCGACTACCGCTGCTCCATTGCCTCAGACGTATTGACCAATACCTGGGCCGGCCCCATCGTCCTGGAAGGCAGCGGCATCGTGAGTTTCTATAGAAACAATGCTGGAGTTGAGTTTAACATCACCGGCAACCTCTATGGCACCAACGGGTTCACCGGCACCGCTTTCTTCCGCGGAACAGCCGGCTACGGCGGCCGCGTCTCTGGCAAGTTCGACATGCCGGGGGGTGTGCTGGCCCTCACGGACAACGCCGCGTTCGAGTACAGCAATCCCGCAAACCTCTGGAAAAAGACCCAGATCGCCTTCGGCAAATTCATTCTCGGCACCGATAACGCCGCCTGCGCCACCGCAATCTTGGAATTCGGCCAATCCGGTACCAGCATCGGCGTCTTGGATCTGAACGGTTTCAATCAGACGGTCCCGGCGATCCAGTATGCCAACGCCGTGAGCCATTTGATCACCAACGGCAGTCCCACCGCCGATTCGGTGTTCACCTTCGATGGTGGCACGAACAACAGCACGTTCATCGGCCGGCTTGTGGATGGCGCGCGGAACCTGTCGTTCACCGTCAACTCGGGCTCGCTCACGCTCCTGAGCAACAACACTCACAAGGGCTCCACGCTCATCAACGGCGGCACCGTGGCTCTTGGCGTCAACGGCACCCTGGCCTCAACCCCCCTCATCGTGCTGGCCTCTGGCGCGACCCTCAACTCTTCCGCCAAACCGGCGGGGTTGGCGCTCGGCGCTGGCCAGACGTTCACCGGCTCAGGCACGGTCGAGGGTTCCCTTACGGTTGGTTCCGGCGCGACGTTGTCAGTCGGGTCTTCCATCGGCGCGATGATCATCACGAACACGCTCACCCTCGCGACGGGCGGCACCAACATCGTGGAGGTGAACAGCAGTGCCGCTCCCTCCGCCGACCTCGTCACGTCCGGCTCCGTCACTTACGGCGGCGTGCTGGTCGTGAACAACCTGGGACCGGCATTCGCGGCGGGCAACTCCTTCACCCTCTTCGCCGCCGCAAACCACACCGGTGCGTTCGCCCGGATCATCCCTGAAACCCCGGGCGCCGGTCTTAGATGGGATACCAGCGGTCTGCTGGTGGATGGCACGCTCAAAGTGGCGGCCATTTCCATGGAACCGACGACCCTGTCCGTGGCGTTCAAGCCCGGCGGCCTCGACCTGGCCTGGCCGGCAACCCACATCGGCTGGAGCCTCCAAACCCAGACCAACGCCCTGACCATTGGCCTCAGTAACAACTGGACCACCGTGCCGGGCTCCGACTCCACGAACGCCGCCTCGTTCCTGTTGGATACGAGCGCGAACTCCGTGTTCTTCCGGCTCGTTTCCCCGTAAACGCAACCGATCTCAGGGCGGGGTCCTTTCAACCGAAGGGACCCCGCCTTTTTGTTTCCCGTCCGAATCCCGGCATCGCCCGCTTATTGAGACCTAACTGACTTTCAATAAGGAATTTGCGTTGATTGTGAATAACCCGGAGTGCTTCACGTCAGATATGGCATAACTGAAAGGTTATTATGAAAAAGACGATCTTAACAATTCTGACAGTGGCGGTGGCCGGGATGAGTTTGCAAAATGCGACCGCCGGCGACCGTGAGTGGGCAACCGCAGGGAAGATTTTGACGGGGGTGGTGGCCGGGACGGTGATCGCCAGGGCACTGGCTCCCCAACCGACCTACGTTTACGCGCCAGCGCCGACGTACGTGTATCAACCGGCGCCGACGTACGTTTACGCGCCGCCACCGCCGGCTCCAGCTCCCGTGATGGTCATGCCCGCCCGGGTGGTTTATGCGGCCCCCCCGATGGTTTATGCCCCGGCGCCGGTCGTGTGCATGCCGGCTCCCCGGGTGGTCTATGCGGCCCCCCCGATGGTGGTTTATCGGCCGGCTCCTATGGTAAGCTTTAGTTTTGGTGGGTATCATCACGGGCATGGCAGAGGTCGCTGGTAGGTAGAACCAGCAAGGGTATGGGAGCCCGCCGGCAAACTGCAGCCGGCGGGTTTTTTTCTTGGCCCCAATCAACCCGGGGATGTAGTTTATTCATCAAGCCCGACGTTTTCGCGGATTTGTTTCTGAACGCAACGCCGTTCTTTTGTTCCAAAACTGAGGAGTCATGAATTTGGAAGAGCAGTTAAATCGTTTTTTGGCCGCGAAACCCCAACTCGGGCGTGAGGTGTTCATCGCGCGCGGGGCCGTTTTGGCCGGAGCCGTCACCCTCGGGGATTATTCCAGTGTCTGGTATAATGCAGTGCTGCGCGCGGATATCAACCGGGTGCTGGTTGGCCACCACACCAACATTCAGGATAACGCGGTGCTGCATTTGGCGGACGACAAGGCCTGTGTGCTGGGCAACTATGTCACCATCGGCCACGGTGCGGTGGTTCATGCCTGCACGGTTCGAGATCAGGCGCTCATCGGCATGGGGGCGGCCGTGCTGGACGGGGCGGTAGTTGGTGAGTGCTCGATGGTTGGCGCCCGCTCGCTCGTTACCCAGGACATGGTTATCCCTCCCAGAACGCTGGCGTTTGGCGTGCCCGCGCGGGTTATCCGCGAACTGCGCGAAGAGGAAATCGCCCAGCTCAAGTATTGGGCGGAAAAATATGTGCGCATCGCGGCGTGGTGCCGGAAGACCGGCTTTGTTCCCACCCTGGCTCAGGACCTTGAGCCGGGCGAGGCCTCGATCGCCAGCCACGCCCAGGTGGCGGTCACTCCTTGAGCGGACCCATGCGCCACGTCATAGTCCCGGAGCGCCTGCCTCAACTGGCCCGCCGATAGCAGCGGCTGCCCCGTAATGCCGCTCTGATGCATGCCGCGCACCATTTCCAGCGCGGAGCTGAACACCAACCGCTCCACCCAAAGCTCCTGCCGCAGCACCTTGAGCCCCGCCGCCGCAAACATCCCCGACCAAGCCTCCTCGGTCCGCCACAGGATCGGGGAGCGATGGCTCACCGCCCGCCATTCCCTGAGGCACGGCTCGCAGGGAAAGGCGTGGATCATCCTGCCATCCGGGGTCAGCGCCCGGCCCCAGGCGGCCAGCGCCGCCCGCGGATCGCCCGCCCACTGCAATAGCCCCGACGAAACCTGGAGCGCGCTGGTGGGAATCGCTTCCCCAAAGGCATCGAGCCGGGACCAATGCGCCCGGGGCACCGTTTGTTTGCCGATTTCCAGCATGGCAGGCGCGGCGTCTGTGGCATGCACAACGAAGCCACGGGCGCACAGCCTGCGGGTGAGGCCCCCGGTGCCGGCCCCGAGTTCGAGCAGGTTTCCGGGGGGCGGAAAGCCCACGAATTCCGCCACCCGCCCGGCGAACACCCGCTGGGGCACGGCGTTTTCCTCGTAGCTGGATGCCCGTTCGTTAAAGCGCATGCGCCCCCCTCAGTGCCGCAAGCAAAGGCCCGCACTCATGCCCGGCGCCCGGAACGATTCGTGTGCCCGGCAAAACCGCCGCAATCCGGCGCGCTTCCAGCAAGGAATCCTGCTCACCGATCACTGCGTGAAAACGCGCGGGCAACCCGGCGCAAAAATGCGCGCTGAGCGCCGGGCCGGCGTCCTCCATGAGCGTGTCCAGGTCGCCCCCCCATTGCGCGACCAGCGCCGCATCGGTGAGCACCGGGAAACTGATCCCCGCACGCTGATAAAAATCTCGCAAGGCGCCAGCCGGGTCGCGCGCCAGCCAGCGCTTCAACCACTTTAGCTGCGTCAACGTGCATCGCCCTCCCCAGCCATGGTCCGCGGCGAACGAGATGAACGGCGCCAGAAGGAACACGTCGCCGGCGAACCGTTTGCCGAGCGCGACAGCCTCGAGAACTCGAAACGCACCAAAGGACCACGCCACAACCAGGTCCGCCTGGCGGGCGGCTTCGGCGGCCTCAGCAGTGGGCGCAAGCAATTCCAACCGCGCCCCGGGCGAGCAGGCGCCCGCCAACGAGCGCAGCGACTCCGGGGGAATCCCCCAGCCACTGATCCAGACCGCCAGCATCTGATCAATTGAGCATGGAGAAGCCCGGGTTGGTCAATGGCAATGTGGCCCGGGCTCTCGAACAGGCTTGGCATTGGGCGGTTGTTTCCTTACGGTTACCCCCTGTGATTGGGTTCCTGCGACTCGTTGGTTTAATCAACGCCGCGGTCTGGTTTGGGGCTGCGGTCTTTTTCGTCTTTGCCGCCGGGCCCCTAGCCGGCTCCGAGGCCATGCAAACCCTGCTCGGGCCAAGGAACTTCCCTTACTTCTCCGTGCTTGTTTACCACTTGCTCGCGGGCAAGTATTACGGCCTCCACCTGATCTGCTCCGCGATTGCCTTGCTGCATCTGACCACCGAGTGGGTTTACCTGGGCAAGCACCCCCAACGGTTTTGGCTGGGGCTGCTGTTAGGCCTTACGCTCATGGGCCTCCTGGAAAATGTCGGGGTGCAGCCGCATTTGGGCCAGCTCCACCGGGCGGCGTTCAACGCCCGGGCGCGGCCGGAACAGCGTGAGACAGCCCGGCGCGCTTATGTGGTTTGGAACGTCATTTCACGCTCTTTTGAGTTTGTCATGGTGGGTGGTCTGGCCCTCTGCCTGTGGCGCACAGCCAACCCTCCGGACCCTGCGCGTTTTGTGCCCGCCGCCAAATTTCGGGGTTGACAAATTCCTGTATTCAAAGAGGTTGTTACTACGGTTCGCCGTTGGATAAAACAGCATTTCACTAGGCTAAGCAGTATGATTTCAAATGAAAGACCATCGCCTTACGGGCCTCGTCATTTTGGAGTGCCTAGGCCTCCGGTAAACGAGGAGACGCTGAAGACGGATAAGGTTCAGATCGAACGCAAGACATTCGTATTCACTTTAAAGGAAAACCCTCGCGGGCGATTCCTGCGCATCACCGAAGATGTGTCAGGCCACCGTGACACCATCATCATTCCCGCGCCCGGCCTGGAGGACTTCAAACGGGCGGTTGAGGGCATGCTACAGGCCGCCAACGAGATTCCAATGAAAGAGGCCGGCGAAGAACCGGAGCCGGGACTTTAGGTTCATCCCACGGATTGGCCGGTTTAAGGGCTTCCTTCACGGGGCGCGCGCTTTGTTGAAAAAGCGGCGCCTGCAGGTGTCGTGCATCCCTTTTGGCCTCTGCCAACAACACATGGGTTCTTTGCTGGCGGGCCTGTCTATTGTTCCCGCCGGATTGTGAGCTGGCCCCTGGTAAAGGCCATCTGGTTTTTGTCGTTCTTGCCGTAGCGAAAGGTCAGCACCACCGCATTGGTTGGAGTCAGGTAATGGAAAGGGACGAAAGCGGTGCTCGCATCCTGGAAATAATTCCTGGTTCGTGGGTCGATCCCGCATTTGACCGCAAAATCAGACTTGTTGGTAAAAGAGAACCGGGGATTTGCGATGCAATAGGTTTGGGACCTTTCTATAACCCGGTCTGCGGCTCTGGGGATATCAATGCCCCCGACAACGGACCGGGCGCGGTTATAGGCCTTCATTACCGCGGGGAGGAGCATCGACATGAGAATGGAGATAATCGCGAGGCAACAGAGCAGCTCAATCAGGGTGACTCCCCGGGGTGTCGCCGGCCTGGGAGCCCCCGGCAAAAGGCCTTGCCGTCCGCCTTCTGAATGTTGGTCTGGCATGTCATTTGGACAAGCCCGGCACGCCAGCCTCACGTTTCAGCCGCCGGACTGACGCTAACCCTTGGCCGCGGCCCGCCGACGGGCCTTCAGGCGCGGGGCATCGCCCCAGAGACTTTCCAGATCATAGCGATCCCGAACATCGGCCCGCATGATGTGAACGATGACGTCGAAGAAATCCAATACCACCCAGGCGGTCTGCAGCGTGCCATCGATCGCGTGCGGAGAAACCCCATGATCCTCCCGCAAGCCGTCGTTGATCTCATCCATGATGGCCCGCAGATGCGGTTCGCTGGTTCCGGAAGCGATCACAAAGTAATCGGTGATCGATGACAGCTCGCGCATGTCGAGCACCGTAATGTTTTCCGCTTTTTTGTTATCGGCCAGTTCCCGGCAGAGCAAAGCGAGTTTTCTCGAATCCATCAGAGTGAACGATGGCTTATTCGCGCCTAAAGATAAAGCCCATTGTTTGCAATGGCCTCCGCCACTCCCCAGGGCAGGAGATGGGCCACCGGTTCGCCGGCCCTGATGCGGGCGCGAATGGTCGAGGATGAAAGCTCGATGGGAGTGCCGCTCAGGACCCGGCCCCGGAAGGGGCTGGGCAGGGCGGGGAAAGGGGCTCCGGGCCGGGGAATGACCAGGAATTCCACCAACCGGGCCAGCATCGCCGCCTCCCGCCATTCCGGCAGCAGGTGAACCTGATCTCCACCCACCAGGTAGAAGAGCCGGGCGCCAGGAAAACGCGCGGCATGGTGCCGGGCGGTGTCGATCGTGTAGGAAACGCCGCCGCGCCGAATCTCCTGGTCATCCACCTCCGCCCAGCTCAGGCCCGCCAGGGCCATTCGCAAAAGCTGGCACCGGGCCCCGCCGGCGGCAAGCTGGCGGTCCGGCTTGAAGGGCGATTGCGCGGCGGGGATGAAGAAAAACCGGTCGATGGCCGCTTCTTCCCGGGCGGCATGCGCCATCAACAGATGCCCCAGGTGGACTGGGTCAAACGAACCGCCATATAGGCCGATATTCATGATTCAACTCAACAACAGCGTCGCACACCCTTGAACCGCTCCTCGGTAACCTGCACGTAACGCTGGGCTTGGGCTTTGCGATCCTCGCCGGCATTCGCATGGGCGCAGGCCTGGCCGGCGGCCTCGGTGTGGCACACCGGGACGGTTTGGGCCAGTTCGCGCGCGCGCTCCAGGCGGGCTTCACCCGAAAGCTCCCGGGCCAGCGCCAAAGCCAGCCCAGCCGCGCCCGCCACCCGCAACGGCCTGCCTTCCGCCACCGCGTAGGTGGCCAGCCAGACGGGATCCGTTTCGTGAAGACGCGGCGGTATGCTGCCGCGCAGCAGCAGTATCCACTCCCGAACGCTGAGTGCCAGAATGGCGCTCACCAGCACCAGGAAAACCCCCGCCACCGCGGCGTCCAGGAGATTGTTGAAGCGCAGCACACGGTTCGTTTTCAGCGCTTTTTCCGCCGCCTGAACCCCGGCCGCCACGCCGGCCACCCGGGCTTGCTCCAGGGCTTGAAACAAAACGGGTTGCTTGTCTTTGAGCGAGGCGGCCTGCGCCAGGAACCCGATCCGGACATCCGGATGCCAAATCTTCTGTACCCCGGCGGTGAACGTGACCGCGACCAGCCACACGAGCGGAATAAAGGTGATCAGGGCCATGGCAGGTTTCCGGACCTGCGCCCTTGCGGGGACCGAAGTTTCTTCGGCATCGGGCGGTGTGGGATCCGGGGTACGTTTCAGCGCCATTTTAAGAATGATCGTGGTTCCCAGGCAGAGGGCAATCGCCGCCAGCATCTGGTTGGCAATTCCGAAGAGCGGCCAGAGGGAATTGATGCCGCCCAGCGGATCGCGCACGCCCTGCACCAGGAAGTAGCCCCAACCCGCCACCATCAGCACGCTGGCAAAGATGTTGGCCCCCACGCTGGTGGTTTGGCCCAGCGGCTTCCAAACCTGACCCAGCACATCCTGCAGCAGGTAGCGGCCAACCCGGGTGCCGGCATCAATCGTGGTCAGGATGAACAAGGCCTCGAACATGATTGCGAAGTGATACCAAAGATCCAAAAAGCGTCCGTTCAAGGCTTTGGAAAAAATCTGGGCCATCCCGACCGCCAGCGTGGCGGCCCCGCCAGTACGCCCGAAAAGACTGTTTTCGCCGATTTGATCCGCCAACTCGTTCATGTGCTGGAGGGAAACCGGGAATCCCAGGCTGGTCACTTGCTGAACGATGGCGGCGGGATCGCCCTTCACATTCATGCTTAGATATATGCCGGGGTCCAGGGTGCAGGCGGCAATCATGGCCATAATGGCCACCAGTGACTCCAGGCACATCGCCCCATACCCCACCGGGCGCGCGTAGCTTTCGCGGGTGAGCAGCTTGGGTGTGGTGCCGCTTGCGATGAGCGTGTGAAAGCCGGAGATGGCCCCGCAGGCGATGGTGATAAAACAGAACGGAAACACCTTGCCCGCCAGCACCAACCCCGAGCCATCCACGAACCGGGAGATGGGCGGCATGTGCAGGCTGGGCAGCACCAGGAAGATGCCCAGCGCCAGGGCGAAGATCGTGCCGAGCTTCATGAAGGTACTCAGGTAGTCGCGTGGCGCCAGCAGGAGCCACACCGGCAGCACACTGGCCGCCAATCCATAAATGATGATCGACCACGCCAGCGTGAGGTCGCGCAACCCAAACAGGCGCGCCAGTGGCGCGTGTTCATGCACATACTTCCCGCCCCAGACCGCCAGCAGCAGCAGCACGATGCCGATGACCGACGCCTCCAACACCTTCCCAATCCGCCCATAGCGCAAATAGCATCCCATAAACATGGCAATCGGGATTGTCGCGCTCACCGTGAAAACGCCCCAGGGACTTTCGGCCAGGGCTTTCACCACTACCAGCGAAAGCACCGCGAGCAGGATGATCATGATCAACAGGATCGCGAGCAGCGCGATGGCCCCGGCCGCCGAGTTCAATTCGTCCTTCACCATCTGCCCCAGCGAACGGCCATCCCGCCGCAGCGAGCTGAATAGAACCACAAAATCCTGCACCGCCCCCCCCAGCACCACCCCGATCAAAATCCACAGCGTCCCCGGCAAATACCCGAATTGCGCCGCCAGCACCGGCCCCACGAGCGGACCGGGACCGGAAATAGCCGCAAAATGGTGGCCAAACACAATCCACTTGTTGGTCTTTACGAAGTCCTTGCCATCATCGTGAACCTCGCACGGCGTGGCCCGCCGGTCGTTCAGCGTGAGCACGCGCGCGGCGATCCATTTCGAATAAAACCGGTAGCCGATGGCGTAGCTGCACAGCGCCGCGATCAGGATAAAGACGGAGTTGAGCGGCTCCCCACGGTGGAAGGCAATGGTAAAATAGGCCCACGCCCCGGCGAGTGCGACCAATATCCAGACCAGCGTTGCAACAGGTTTCTTCATTCAGCTCTTGGGGACATTGTTACGTGACAGCGCGGCTGAATCCGAGAAAAATCAGCGGGCGCGCCTCTCCTGCGGGCCGGACCGCCAGGAAAGTCTCCGAAGATTTCGCCGGGTCCCGCTGGATGGCTCGATTTCGCACCTTAGCCGCACGCCTGCCGCCGCGTCCGGTCCTTGGGGGGGAAAGTCCTACCCAGCGCAGGTATTAATCGTTAAGTAGCTTATGACCAATTCTTTGCAATATTGTGACCCACCAAAAACCGCTCTGCTTTTCTTGACACCCCCGGGATCAAATCTATAGTGCGCTAACTGAAAATTGCACAAATGCAAAACGAGACAGCAACCGGGACCGGCGAGGAGCCTCCAGCGCGTAGTCACTTCATCAGTGAACAATTCAGCGAGTTCCACCCGGCGGGCCGGGGTTTTTGGTCGAATATTCCCGATGAGCAGTGGAATGACTGGCATTGGCAGTTGAAACACCGGATTACCACGGTGGAGCAGTTGCAGCGCCTGATGCCTTCGCTCACTCCCGAGGAGATTTCGGGGGCCATGCTGGCCAATCAGAAGCTTTCGCTCGCCATCACCCCTTATTTTTTCAACCTGATCGATCCGGCTGATGAGAACTGCCCCATCAGGCGGCAGGTGATTCCCCGAATCGAAGAGACCCGCACGGCCGAATGGGAAATGAGCGACCCTTGCGGCGAAGATTCCCATTCACCGGTGCCGGGCCTGGTGCATCGGTATCCTGACCGGGTGCTGTTTCTGGTGACCGACCGTTGCGCGTCCTACTGCCGCTATTGCACGCGGTCCCGGCTGGTCAGCAACGCCACCGGTTATGATTTCCACCCCGAGTTCGACCGCCAGATCGAGTATGTCCGCCAGCACCAGGAAGTCCGCGACGTCCTCCTGAGCGGGGGCGATCCGCTGCTTTTCAGCGACGATAAACTGGCTCACCTGCTCAGCCGGCTCCGCGGGATTCCGCACGTGGAGTTCCTGCGCATCGGCACCCGCATCCCGGTGTTCCTGCCGCAACGGATCACGCCGGAGTTGTGCGCCATGCTGCGGCAGTTTCATCCGCTCTTCATCAGCATCCATTCGAATCACCCGCGCGAACTCACGACCGAAGTGCGGGATGCCTTGGGCCGTCTCGCGGACGCCGGCATCCCCCTGGGCAACCAATCGGTGCTGCTGCGCAACGTGAACGACAGCCCCGAGGTGATGAAGGCGCATCTGCATAAGCTCCTCCGCTGCCGCGTCAAACCGTATTACATCTACCAATGTGATTTGATCGCCGGCTCGGCGCATCTGCGCACCAGCGTGCGGCGCGGGCTGGAGATCATGGACCAATTGCGCGGCCACACCACCGGCTATGCCGTCCCTCAGTACGTGATCGATGCGCCCGGTGGCGGCGGCAAAGTGCCCATCAACCCGGGCTATGTTCTAAGCCACAATGCGGATCGGGTGGTCATTCGCAATTACGAAGGCAAAATCTTTGAATACCCGGAGGCGGCCGATGGGACGCCGTTGCACGCCCCTCTGCGCACGGTGCCCGAGCCTGAGTTGGTCTAGCGCTGCCAACCGCTGAGACGCAGTCACGCGAAAACGAACCGCGGCCACCAGGGAAGACGCGAACGGAACGCAGGAGGACAACCGCACGCGCAACGAAACGTTGGGGGATCGTAAATCGCGAAACATGATTAGTGTAAGAGTAAACTAATGGTTCCGCGGGCGCGGCTCAAACCCGAGCCTGCTGGGATAAATCAGCAGTGTCGTTGACAGTGCGCCTGACACCATTACAATAATTTCTTAACTACTTTCTTGCTTCTAATGGAGGGAGGACGATGGTAGGGCGTGCAAAGTTAGGGACTATGCAATTGAATCAGCAATCTGGCCATTGCTGGGCGGTTGGTAAGGCAAAGCCCGCGACCGGAAAGCCCGAGCGACACTTCATTGGGCTTTTCCGCATTGTTTCGGTCAGTCTGGCTTTGCTCATTAGTGGGTTCGGCGCCACCAGCCTGCATGCTCAGGCGGGCGCCGGTGCGGCGCTCCGTTTCGGCAGCACCAATGCCTTGGTGCAAGTTGCCCACCATACAAATTTCAACGGTTATCCTTTCACGGTGTCCGCCTGGTTTCGAACCACCAATGGCGCCAGCGTCGTCCAGGGCATCGCGAGCAAATACCTGGATGGCTCGGGCAATGGCTGGACGCTGGTAGTGCAAAACGGAAAACTGCGCGGCTTCCTTTATCGCTCCTTCGGAAATAACGCGATTGATGCCACATCGATTGCGTCAGTATCCGACGGATTCTGGCATCACGCGGCCCTGATGGTTGACGCCTCGGGTGGAAAATTGTTCCTCGACGGCGTGTCGATCGGCGCGAGCGCCTGGGTTGGTGCCGCTGGGGCGAGCACCTCCACAGAACCCCTGGCCGTTGGGCGCTACTCCACCTCCGCCTACCCGAGTTTCTCCGGTGATATTGATGAAGTCGCTTATTGGAACCGCGCGCTGGGCACTAACGAACTCAATTATCTCAAGCACCGGCAACTCAATGGCAACGAGAACGGACTGGTGGGCCTCTGGCATTTCAATGAGGGCAGTGGTTCCACCACCACCGCCGATGCCACCGGGCATGGTTTCAGTGGCACGCTCTCCAACAATCCCGTCTGGATCACCTCGACGGCGCCGTTGGTGTTCAACTCGGTGGCGGGCGCTGCCCTTTCGCTCAATGGCGTGAACCAGAATGTCACGGTTGCACCGACAGCGGATTTGAACGCCTATCCGCTGACGGTCACGGGGTGGATTAAAACTCGCTCGCTCGGTGCCTACGTTGGCATCGTCAACAAGTATGGTTCCAGTTCGCTAAACGGTTATTCGATGCATCTTAACAGCGGACGGCTTTACGCGTGGTATTTTCGCGGCGACGGGTCAGGGACAAACCGCGTCTATACCACCGATCTCGGGCTGGACGGCGGATTCGTGGCCGATGGTGAATGGCATCACGTGGCGTTCACCGTCGGACCCACCGGCGGCAAGCTCTTTGTGGACGGCGCGCAACGGGCTAGTCTGCCGTGGACCGGCACGCCTGGGGCACCAGTCACGGCCACGCCAGTGCTCATCGGGCAATATCCCGGCTTCGGTTTTCTCGCCGGGCAGATGGACGAGACCAGCATCTGGAATCGTGAACTCACCCCCGCGGAAATTCTGGCGATGCGGAACCTGCGTCTGGCAGGGAACGAGGCGAATCTTATCGCTTACTGGCGCTTCGATGAAGGCGCGGGGGCGAATGCGGTGGACTTCACCGGTTTGGGGCACGCCGGCACTTTGAGCAACGGGGCACAGTGGACCGGTTCGACTGCGTTTCTGGGCGACGGCACTTCGGCGATCCACACGACGCTGGGTGGGGCGCAATGGACGCGCCGGTTTGCCGTGCAAACGAGTCCCGGGCAAAAAAGTTTCACGGCGGGCGCGTCGTTCTGGGTGCGTCGGCTGGATGATTTTGGCGCACCGGGTGGGAATACCCCCGTTCAGGTGAATCTGCAATCCACTTTGCAGGGAATACTGGCGGGGGCCGTGCCGTTGGTGAACAGCACCACGCAGTTCAATCTTTCGATGTCTCCGTATAATGCCGCGGTGCTGCAAGCCAGCACCGGCGGCACTCTGCAATCACCGGGGCTTCCCCTCCAGCCGCAGCCCGGCACGCAACTCGACTCGGTGAATGATTCATACCAGCTTGGCGTCGCGGAAACGTTCAGCGTCAACAGCGGACCGGTGCTCGCCGCTGATGCCCTTGGCTTGGGGCCCGTAAAACTATTGCACTTCAATGGCCATGTCCTGTTTGGTCCCATTGACGCCGTGCTCACCAGCCTGACCAACTCGCCGGCGCCCGGCGTGGTTACGCCACCTTCGTATCTGCAAACGCAACTGCAAATCAGCCCGGGCGGTGCGTTCCTCGCGATTGCGCCCGGTTTCAATTTTGGGGGTGGCGCGGCGTTCAACGTGAACCTCGGCGCGAATGGATACGCCACGAATCTCAA